>DASYDW010000007.1 GCA_036499395.1 Pirellulales bacterium | reverse complement strand
GTCCACGTGCGAGCGAATCTTCTCCTCCTCGATCCGAATCACTCCCTTAAAGTTCTCGTCGCTTGCCGACCCTGCTAAATTGTCCATGGGGCAGTCCTTCCGTACTGATAGAGTTCGTGTGACAACAAACTTCTACCAGTTTCAGGACTGCCCCTTCAATTTGTGCGCAACTATCAGGACGTTATCCCGAGAAGTATCGTGTCAGCCCGGATTGGGTGCGTAAGCTCAAGCGTTTCCGGCGGCAGAGCGGTAGCTTTGCCGCTCGCCAACAGCGTGTGTCGCACGCCACCAAGCTCGATCATCAACTGCCCCGCTTGGAACAGTTGGTGCAAGAACGTCCGGACGCAACGCTCAAAGAGTTGCGAGAAGCGCTGGGCACGGTGTGGCGCGCATTGAAGCGGTTGCAGATCACCTTCAAAAAAAGTGATCCATGCCGCGGAGCAACAGCGGCCCGATGTCCAAGAGCGTCGCGCAGCTTGGGTCGTGGAGCGGCTCGGCTGGGATGCCAGTCACTTGGTCTTTATCGATGAGAGTGGCGCGCGGACCAATCTCATTCGCCAATATGGACGTTGTCTGCGCGGGCGGCGACTGGTGGCCTATGCGCCCCACGGCCATTGGAAGACAACGGCCTTCGTCGTCGCCTTGCGCGCCGAGGGACTAAGCGCGCCGATGGTGCTCGACGGTGCGATGAACGGCAAGGCCTTCCTGGCCTACGTTCAACAGGTGTTGGTGCCCACGCTGGAACCCGACGACCTGGTTGTGATGGATAATCTTAGCAGCCATAAAGCGGCCGGTGTGCGCCAGGCCATCGAACAGACCGGTGCGCGATTGATGTACTTGCCGCCCTACAGCCCCGATCTGAATCCGATCGAACTAGCGTTCAGCAAACTCAAATGGCTACTGCGATCGGCCGCCGAACGCACCGTCGACACGCTCTGGGCACGACTCGGACTGCTCGACGACTTCCCACCCCAACGGCTACACCGTGTCACCTACTTAGAAAGTGCTCTAGTCGGATGATTTGCTCACCCATGACCCGTCGAGTTTGAGGACAGTCGTCATGCCAAGGTTCCGTCACAAACGGTGCGGATTCCCACCGGACCAATGTCGCCCGCGAGAGCCCCCATTCCAAGGCGGTCGACGATAGCGGAGCGTTTTATTTGATCTAGGCCGCAGGGATTACCACGGAACTACGATTTCACCCGACCGGCCACGTCCTCACTACTCCAGTATGGGTAATGAGGCATCTCCATACAACCGATCTTACGACTACGACGAAGCCAATATGCACACTCGTTGCTATCATCAGTTCTTGAATAAAACGAAAGCGCCATTCGGGAGAGCGTGTCGTGAAGCTTTGTTTATCAGCAATGGCGTTGCTCTTGGCATGCGCAGGTTGTACGACCATGTCGTTAAAGCGGCATACGCTATCGCAACAGGCCTCGCCCACGGATATTCGCTTCCAACAGGTGCTCGACGACCTGGCGATGGTGGCCCGCGATCCGGCAGCACTTCCCGCGTACGCATCCATTTTCGCCGGTACCGCACAGATTACCGACACGGCACAATTGCCTTCGTCGACGACGTTGGGCCCCGGCGCCGTGGGAGCCCAAATGCTCACCCCGCAGTTGCAGCGTACCGTTTTCGGTAATTGGACACTCGACCCGATCAACTCCCCTGAGAAGTTGGAGGTCATCCGCTGCGCGTGCCAGTGGATCGTGTACGGTCCCGAGTTCGCGTCGCGCAGTGGTGGCAACCTGCTCGCAAGTCCGCTGCAGGCCCCTGGTCCGGGGCGGCATTTCGGCGTGCTCGATCGTCTGACAAAGCTACCATCTGGCTGGCTGCAAGTCGGGCGGAGTCGCGAGATCCCACGAAAGGCCAGCTACAAGGCGCGCTCCAATGGAACGTGCGTGTGGGTCATGCCCGAAGGGGTGCAAGGCTTGGCAGATTTTTCGCTGATCGTGCAGGATATCGCTAGGATCGATATCAACTCGCCGACATTGTACTGCCTCGCTCCTAAGGCCAGCGACCTTACCTTTCCTACCATGGGCATGGCAACGCCGAACTGTATCGTCCCTTGTGTGAAAACAAACTATATCGTCGCTGAAGTGAGCATTGGTCCGTGCGGCAATCTTGTACCTGACTTTCAGTATCTTCGTTACCGCGTCGAAAACGTCGGTTCCGACGCAAATTTGCGTAGTCAGATCAACGCGGCTGCTTCCGGACTTCACTAACGACAAGATCGCGATGTCCGCCGGCGAAGCGATTGGCGCGAGCGTGGTATGAACTCGCACACTTGCAACTCGGAAACAAGTCGCGTTTCGAAATGACGGACATGTCAATTTGCCGACGATACGAGAAACCGTTAGAAGAAAGACCAAGGATGCGGCCAAGGATCGATTGAATTTCAGGGAGCAAGTGGATTCATGGATGAGTCGATCAACTCGCGCGTCAAGCAGACGCCCCAGGTACGCGGCCTGCTGATGCTCTTGCTGCTACTTATTGCGAGCACCGCGGGCTGCGTCACCGGTTCGCTGGCCCGTCACACGGTGACGCAGAGTCAATCTGCGGCGGACTATCGCTACCAAGCAACCTTGAAAGCGCTGGCCGCCGTGGCGGCGAATCCCGGCACGCTGCCGTCGTATGCGCTACTGTCGAACGGTACCACGAGTGTCACAAACATCGGAATCGCCAATTCGGCAACTCTGTGGAGAGGAAACCCTCTTCAGTTCATACAGGATTCGCTCATGTTCACGGGCACGCATGCCCCCATGGTTCAATGGACGGTAAGCCCCGTCGCTGACTACACACAGCTCGAGGCATTGCGTGCTGCCTGCCGCTGGGTTCTCGCGGGTCCCGAGCAGATGGACGCCGATTCTCTGCACATTCTGTCGGATCCCGAAACTGACTTTACGCCAGGAACGCACTTCGGCGTGGTTGACCGCCTGTCGCGTTTGCCTCGCGGTTGGCTGCACGTCGGTGGGCTCCGTGACATATCGACCGATGCCTGCTATCGCGAGCACTGCGGCGATACGTGGGTCTCGGTCGGCCCCGATGGACTCACAGGCCTCGCTGAATTCACCTTGGTCATGCAGGACATTTCGACCCTCGATGTCGCTCCGTCCGACGGAACGCCGCCGGCCAATCAAACACCGCCCGTCCTGGTTACGTTGTGGCTTGTCGAGCCAACGATAAAACAACCGGCGCCGCCTGGCGGTCTGCCGAAGAAGCTTGCAGGAAAGGTCTACAGCGAGGGAACGATTCAGAATGACAGGGTTTTGGTTGACGGCCATTTTTCGATAACGGATCTCACTAATCCCGATGCTAAAGATGCCAAGGCCATCGACTACAGCGCGTATTACTCTCCTACACTCGTTTTCCGGTTTGACCGAGTGATCCGGCCCGAATGCAAATGTGAGATTGAGCAACGGCTCAATGCCAAGCTTTGGGACCAGTCGGATAGGTTGGATGCGGTGTGCATCTCGTGGGAAGAATGGATGGCTTGGACGACCCCCTATCAAGGCTTCCGCAGCTCAGTGAAACCCGGCTCGGCGTTATCCAAACCGCTAACACCGCCAGGACCACACCCGACGCCGCCGAAGAGCGTTTTACAGAGCCTGCAGGTCGTTGAGCTACCCGAAGGAACCGGAGAAGAGGTGCATCTACCCCCTGGAGCACCTGGTGCCCTCCCGCAGAATGAACATCCCATGAAACTCCCAGACCCGAATGCCCCGTATTGTGAATCGATGCGTGACTGACTCTTTACTGATAAAATGTTTTTGAATAGGATGTTCGTGTCTTTGGGCTAGGCGCCGTGTTTCTCGAGGCTCTCTTCCCAGAATCAAAACAAACGGCGGGCTACTCGCATGCCATCGAACATCTGCACGGTCACGATCGTTAACAACACCGATCCTGCCCAGAATATTTTTATTATCTCTATTTTTGGAACCTTTGTGTATTCCGACGAGTCTACCTCTGTGTTCGGAGATCAGGCACCAAATCTCAATTTAGCTGCCGGCGATCGCAGGCCTTACAGCTCAGCTCCCGGGAAGTACGTTACGCGATTTGTTGCGTACATTACAGCGACCGACCGCACTACTGGCGAAGAGCGCATTTTACAAGCCCAGAAGGCCGCCCATCCGGGAAACTTTCTTCGCGGCGAATTTATATTCGGCGTGCAAGTCTGAACATTTGAGGCCTCAAATGCAAACGCTATCAATCATCGAACTGGCCGCAGGCACCACCGAGGGATTGCCAACAGTCCCATTCGAAAGCAGCGAGGTTCGCGCTAGCGACCACTCTGCGACACTCGCGGCGTGCGAATGCCGTGAGATTTCAAGCGGTGCTGTATTTCCACTACTTGCTGTTCTAAAGATCGTCGAAATCTCGAGCGGATCAATCCGATCGCTAGATGAAACTGTTGCGATCGAAGACGCTGGTCGGCAGTCGCGGCCCGTTAAAGTCAAATTGCTAAAGAGTGCGCGCATCGGGTCCCTCGAATCCGCCGCAAGTCGCCGCCCATCGAAAACGAGCAGCCGAAAGACTGCGAAAAAGAAAACGACGGCCCAGACAATAGCGCGAAAGAGAACGCGCATACAATCGCGAAAAACAATTGAGGAATAGCCCTCGATCTGACTGTTCATCAACTCCCGTAGGATCATTGTGATGTCCTTAAAGGAGCCAAGCGGCTCTTCCATCCTCTCTCATTTATTGCTGAAGACCGACAGATCGGCTGACGGCGGGAAAGGAAGCTCAATGGTGCGAGTGACGCGCATGCCGTCCCCCCTGTCGTCCATCGGCGGCTCAAGGGTCAGCACCAGATCATTTCGACTTTGTACATAATCCGAGCGGACCTTAGCTTGAAGCTATTGCAATTGAAAGGCCTCGACTAGCGAGGCAGGAATCAATCGCAGTCTCCAGCTGTCCAAGGAACCACGTCGCTTTGATTCTAGTCTCGACAGATGATCGTTGTGTAGCCAATTTGTAGCCAAAGGGGCGGACGGTGGCGAACACGGCGGACAGTGGCGGAAACTAGTCCTCGCCCGAAGTACGTAACCGTGTACGGTTTGGGCGTAGATGCACAATCCTGGAACTGCGCGCAGGGCAACTCGAAATCAGGTGCCCCGCAAGGGGTTGAGGGTTCGACTCCCTTGCCCTCCGCTTTAGCCGAACTCTAGCCCCCGCAAACACTTGCGGGGGCTTTTTCATGCGCATTGGTCTCGCTGAGAGTGCCATTTTCGCAGCGCAAATGTAGCCAAGTTGTAGCCAATCTCGCGGACCCGATACGGTGGGCGCCGGAAAACAGCCGTGGACGTTCGTGGATCCCCGCCCGGCACACGATGGCGAATCTAAACGGACGTACGTAGATAA
>DASYDW010000006.1 GCA_036499395.1 Pirellulales bacterium | reverse complement strand
ACGCGCTTCTCGCTCTCGATGTGGCAGCAGGTGTACGGCACCTGCTTCGAATGGCACTCTTGCACCATGTGGCAGACCTTGTACGTGCAGGTCTTCACACACTGCTCGGGGACCATCTTGCAGACCGTGTAGTTGCAGGTCTTGACGCGTTCTTCGGGCACCATGTGGCAGACCTTGTAGGTGCAGGTCTTGACGCGTTGTTCCGGCACCATCTTGCAGACCGTATAGGTGCAGGTCTTGACGCGTTGCTCGGGCACCATGTGGCAGACCTTGTAGCAGCAGGTCTTGACACGTTGCTCGGGCACCATGTGGCACACCGTGTAGGTGCAGTGCTTGACGTGTTGCTCGGGCACCATGTGGCAGACCTTGTACGTGCAGGTCTTCACGCGTTGCTCAGGCACCATGTGGCACACCGTGTAGTTGCAGGTCTTCACATGCTCTTCAGGGACCATGTGGCAGACCTTGTAGCAGCAGGTCTTGACGCGTTGCTCGGGCACCATGTGGCAGACCGTGTAGTTGCAGGTCTTGACGCGTTGCTCGGGCACCATGCGGCATACCGTATAGTTGCAGGTCTTGACGCGTTGCTCGCTCTCCATGTGGCAGACCTGGTAGGTGCAGGTCTTCACACGCTGCTCGGGGACCATCTTGCAGACGGTGTAGGGAATACGCTTCTCATGGCATTCCTTGACCATGTGGCAGACCTTGTAGCAGCAGGTCTTGACGCGTTGCTCCGGCACCATCTTGCAGACGGTGTAGTTGCAAGTCTTGACGCGTTGCTCGGTCTCCATGTGGCAGACCTGGTAGGTGCAGGTCTTCACACGCTGCTCGGGCACCATCTTGCAGACGGTGTAGGGAATACGCTTCTCATGGCATTCCTTAACCACGTGGCAGACCTTGTAGCAGCAGGTCTTGACGCGCTGCTCGGGCACCATCTTGCAGACGGTGTAGTTGCAGGTCTTCACGCAGGTCTCGGGCACATACTTCACGCAGTTGATCTGACGCTCCTGAACTTCAGGCACCCAGACCTTCTTGCAGACCTTCACCGGCGGGCACTGAATCTGGCACTGCTTGACAGGGCCGGGGCAGTACACGCAGCGGCAGCAGCAAGGATCCCACTTCCAGCAGCCGGGCTCCTGCACGCACTTGGTGATCACCTTGCCCGGGCATTCCGAGACTTGGGTATCCCAATGGCCGCAGCAGACCTTGATCGTCTTCGTAAAGTTGACGGGCTTGCAGACCGTGTAGCAGATCTCGCGGGTCTTCGTCTCGTAGACGGGCTTGCAGACCGTGTAGCAGATTTCCTTCGTCTTCGTCTCCCACACCGGCTTACAGGTGGTGTAGTGGCAGACGCGCTCGCGGGTCTCGTAGACCGGCTTGCAGACCGTGTAGCAAATCTCTTTGGTCTTGGTCTCGTAGACCGGCTTGCAGACGTTGTAGCAAATCTCACGGGTCTTCGTCTCGTAGACGGGCTTGCAGACCGTGTAGCAGATTTCCTTCGTCTTCGTCTCCCACACCGGCTTGCAGGTGGTGTAGTGACAGACGCGCTCATGCGTCTCGTAGACGGGTTTGCAGACCGTGTAGCAGATTTCCTTCGTCTTCGTCTCCCACACCGGCTTGCAGACGGTGTAGCAGATGTTGCGCGTCTTTGTTTCGTAGACGGGCTTGCAGACCGTGTAGCAGATCTCCTTCGTCTTCGTCTCGTAGACCGGCTTGCAGACGGTGTAGCAAATGTTGCGGGTCTTGGTTTCCCAAACCGGCTTGCAGACCGTGTAGCAGATTTCCTTGGTCTTCGTTTCGTAGACCGGCTTGCACACGGTGTAGCAGATCTCGCGGGTCTTCGTTTCGTAGACCGGCTTGCAGACCGTGTAGCAAATGTTCTTCGTCTTGGTTTCCCAGACCGGTTTGCAGACCGTGTAGCAAATGTCCTTCGTCTTGGTTTCCCAGACGGGCTTGCAGACGGTGTAGCAGATTTCCTTGGTCTTGGTTTCCCAAACCGGCTTGCAGACCGTGTAACGAATCTCCTTCGTGCGAGTTTCGTACACGGGCTTGCACACGGTGTAGCAAATGTCCTTCGTCTTGGTTTCCCAGACGGGCTTGCAGACCGTGAAGTTCACCGTGCGGTACTTGGTTTCATAGACCGGCTTGCAAACGGTGTACTCGCAATTCCGGTAGCACGTTTCCGGGACGTACTTCACGCAGTCGATTGTGCGCGGTTCGCACACCGTCTCGTAGCACGTCTTGTAGCACGTGTAGTTCTGCTTCTCGTACACAACCTCCTTGCAGGTCTTCATGACCGTGTGGCACTGCTGCTTCGTGCAGCAATAACTAACTGTGTCGCAGCATCCTGCGCAACACTTGAATCTTGCCGCGCCGCACCAACTGGCGTCAGCTTTTTCAGCTGATACCGCCGCCAGCAATAGGGCGAGGATCGGCACTCCCAGAAGAGCCTTCATGTTCCTGTCTCCTCCCAAGGACATTTCTCTGATCGGTGGGCCTGGTTTCAGACGAGCTGCCGCCCGTCTTCACTGCTATCATTCGGCCCGCGCACTCTGCGTGCATTAACAGCTCTGCCTATATTGCGCGGACGACGGTCACGGATAGGTGACCGCTGCCTGTGCAATCAGGAGAACGTTGGGCCGTATAGCCTCCAACGTCGTCAATCTGCGTCGATTGACTTAAATGGATAGACAGAGCTAGATAGCACAATTGAGTGAAATGGGAAAAAATGTACCGACCGCTCGGATCTTTCCAGAGAAACGTCTAGTACCACTTCGACCGGTAGTTCCAATAAAGACAAGCCAGCCCCCGGCCCTCGGCAGGGTGCCCGTAATTGGCAAACGCCTCCCGCGCTCCCCACATCGCGCATCCGGAACAAATTCTCGGCGCCGGGTTCGAAATCGGGCAGTGATCGGCCAAAAACCGTCAAGACAGCAGAACTGCGAGATGCCCGCAGGCTTGCTCGCCCGAGTGGCGTAATTTAGAGTGGGGTGCCTTTGTCGGTCCCTCTGCCTAACCTATTCACGTCGCCGCCCATCAGTTGCGCATGGATGATCCTGCTAGCAATGCAGCCGGTTCAGCCGCCGGTGGGCCGGTCCCCAAGGCCGTGGCCAGCCGGTTAAGTCTCTACCTGCGCGAACTACAGCACCTGATCGAACAGGAAGAGGAGACCACCAGCAGCAGCCAGCTCGGTAGCAAGCTCGGCTTTACCGACGCGCAGGTTCGCAAGGATCTGGCCTACTTCGGCCATTTCGGATACCCAGGCATCGGGTACCGCTGTGACAAGCTGGTGGCTGCGATCAAAAAGATCCTCGGCACCGATCAGCAATGGAATGCCGTGCTGGTGGGGGCGGGCAACCTGGGCCGAGCCCTACTGGGATACAAAGGATTCGGCCGGCAGGGCTTCCGCGTCGCGGCGGCCTTCGACACGGACGCCCAGAAGATCGGGTCGCGTATCGAAGGGGTGGAAGTAGTCGACCTGGAGAAACTTCCAGAATTTGCGAAGGCTCATAGGGTGCGTTTAGGAATCATCGCCGTACCCGCACCTGCGGCGCAGGCGGTGGCAAATCGCCTGGTGGCGGCGGGAGTCGAGGGGATCCTCAACTTCGCCCCGGTCACGATCGATCTACCGGACAACGTCAGCCAGGTCGGCGTCGATCTGGCGATCGAGTTAGAGCAGCTCTCCTTCGCCATCGTCAGCCGAGAATCGCAAGGCATTTGACGCTCGCGGTTCTCTTTGAACGTCGCGTTCTGCTCACCCACCGTTGCAAGAACGCCTCGGCTTCGCTAGAAACGAGCCTTAGTTCTACCCGGTGGTGTAATGGTAACACTAGGGATTTTGGTTCCCTCATTCTAGGTTCGAGTCCTAGCCGGGTAGCTTTTGATATTCCGTCGGTCGCACGCATCGCGGCGCACGATTTGAAGTGCCCCCGTAGGGCCAATTCCTGACGCCGTGAATCATTGCGCAGGAGGGCCGTTTGTATGCACGCCTCGAAGATTCTCTTTCCGACCGATTTTTCTACGCTAAGCGATGCCGCTCTGAAGCATGCCACGGTCTTGGCCCGGGACATGGGGGCGAAGCTGCTCATCGTGCATGTCGAAGAGCCGCCAGCGGCCTATGGCACGGGCGAAATGTATTACGGGATTCCCGACCCAGACGTGCCTGCGCTGCGCAATATGCTTGAGGCCGTGGTACCACCAGATCGAACCGTGCCGTACGAACATCGCATGATTACGGGGGACCCGGCCGATGAAATCGTTGCCTTGGCCGAGCAGGAAAAGGCGGATCTGATCGTGATGGGAACGCACGGTCGCACTGGGTTGGGGCGGCTGCTAATGGGAAGTGTGGCGGAAGCCGTGGTCCGACGCGCTCGCTGCCCAGTCTTCACTTTCAAGGAAAACCAACCGTGCTGATCCGGCGAACTTCGGCCAGCGTTGACCCCTGTTTGCCATTCCCCCTATAATCCGCCGATGTAACGGCCGTTAGCGATACAGGCGGGTGCGCGAAGGCGGCGACGATTGCTGTAACCGGTCGTATCACCGGCTGCTTGCCGGATTCTTTGTCGCTTCGTCGCTGGTCGAAACCGCGTCCGCGCGAGCATTTCGCTGCCGCCGGGTGCTAACTAAAGAAGGAGCCCGTCATGGCCACCGCATCGGAAACCCGTTTGCACGACGAAATCACCCAGTGCATCGGTAATACCCCATTGGTGAAGCTGCGACGGGTTACGGACGGCTGCCTAGCGACGGTGTACGGCAAGCTCGAAAGTTTGAATCCGCTGTGGAGTGTCAAGGACCGGATCGCCGCCGCCATGATCGATGCTGCTGAAAAGCAAGGCAAGATCAAGCCGGATACGGTCATCATCGAACCCACCAGCGGAAACACCGGGATCGGTTTGGCGTATGTGTGCGCGGCGCGCGGCTACAAGCTAGCCGTGACGATGCCCGAGAGCATGAGCCTGGAACGTCGACGCATGCTGAAGGCTTTGGGAGCCGAGTTGATTCTTACACCGGCGGCCGAAGGAATGCCCGGCGCCATGCGAAAGGCTGAAGAACTAGCCGCGCAGCACAAAAACTATTTCGTACCACATCAGTTTAGGAATCCGGCCAATCCCGAAGTCCACCGTAAGACAACGGCCGAAGAGATCTGGCGCGACACCGACGGCGGCGTGGATATCTTTGTTTCCGCGGTCGGAACCGGAGGCACGATAACCGGCGTCGGCGAAGTCCTTAAGCAACGCAAGCCGAGCGTGCAGATCATTGCCGTGGAACCGACCAATAGCCCGGTTATTACGCAGCGCCGCGCCGGCCAAGAACTCAAGCCTGGCAAGCATACGATCCAAGGGATCGGTGCCGGCTTCATCCCCGATGTTTTGAACGTCGAGATCATCGACGACGTGGTGTTGGTTACCGATGAGGACGCGATGGAAACTTCGCGGGAAATGGCCAAGCTCGAAGGATTCATGTGCGGCATCAGTTGCGGTGCTGCCGCCTGGGCGGCGATCCAGGTCGCTAAGCGGCCCGAGAACAAGGGGAAAATGATCGTCGTCATACTCCCCGACCTGGGCGAGCGCTACCTTTCGACGAAGCTGTTCCCGGAATGAAACGAAGTGCTAAGCGCGCAGTGATGAATGACGAGTGGGTTAGGTGCGCTCGAGCTAGTTGTTTTTGACCGCACTAATCGGTTTCCATTCAGCGTTTACATCACTCGTCGTCCTCGCGCAGCTTGGCTAGCACGCCGTAATCTTCAAGTGTCGTCGTATCGCCGACGATTTCCTTGCCGGCCGCGATGTCGCGCAGCAGGCGGCGCATGATCTTGCCGCTGCGCGTCTTGGGCAGGGCGCTCGTAAATCGCACGTCATCCGGCTGGGCGAGCGCGCCGATCTCTTTCCGTACGTGCTTTTTCAACTCGTCGCGCAGAGCGTCCGTGGCTTCACCACCTTTTAACGTGACGAACACTGCGACGGCCTCGCCTTTCACTTCGTCCGGGCGGCCGACAGCAGCGGCCTCGGCCACACGCGGATGACTGACCAGTGCGCTTTCGATTTCGATCGTGCTCAAGCGATGGCCAGCGACGTTTAAAACGTCGTCGATCCTCCCCATGATCCAGTAGTAGCCATCTTTGTCTTGGCGCGCGTTATCGCCGGCCAGGTAGTTGTGGGGAACTTTCTGCCAATACTGCTCGGCATAGCGATTGTCGTCACCCCAGATGCCGCGCAACATGCCGGGCCAAGGCTTCGTAATGACGAGCCAACCTCCCTGGCCTGCGTCGACGGGTCGGCCACGATCGTCGACGATCGCCGGTACGATTCCGGGCAGTGGTTTGGTGCAACTTCCCGGTTTGGTTGCAATGGCGCCAGGCAGCGGGCTCATCATGATGCCCCCCGTTTCGGTTTGCCACCAGGTATCGACGATCGGGCAGCGTTCACCTCCAATTTTGCGGTGATACCACATCCAGGCTTCGGGATTGATTCCTTCGCCGACGGTGCCTAGCAGCCGCAAGCTGGAAAGATCGTGCCCATCGACCCAGCGATCGCCCCATTTGATGAACGATCGAATCGCCGTTGGGGCCGTGTAAAAGATCGAAACCCGATAACGCTCGATGATTTCCCAAAAGCGTCCCTCATCCGGCCAATTGGGCGCGCCCTCGTACATCAATACGGTCGCGCCGCAGGAGAGAGGTCCATATACGACGTAGCTATGGCCCGTGATCCAGCCGCAATCGGCGGTACACCAGTAAACGTCCTCGTCGCGAATGTCGAACACCCATTCGGTGGTTTTTTTCGTGAACAATTGATAGCCGGCCGTGGTGTGCTTGATCCCCTTGGGCTTACCGGTCGAGCCGCTGGTGTAGAGGATGAATAACGGCGTTTCACTATCGAGCGGCTCAGCCGGGCAATGGGCCGACACTTCGGCCATTAACTCGTCCCACCAATGGTCGCGTCCTGGCTTCATCGTTACTTCATTGCCGATGCGGCGCAGCACGACGCAATTCTCGACCGTGGGGCTTTTGGACAGCGCTTCGTCGACGTTGGCCTTCAGCGGCAATTGCTGTCCGCGGCGCCAACCGCCGTCGGCGGTAATGACCAACTTCGCTCGGGCGTCGTTATTGCGGTCGGCAATTGCTTCGCTAGAGAATCCACCAAAGATCACAGAATGAATCGCCCCGATTCGCGCGCAGGCGAGCATCGAAATCGCGAGTTCCGGCACCAGCGGCATGTAGATCGATACCACGTCCCCTTTGCGAATCCCTAGCTTCAACAGGGCGTTGGCGAACTTACAGACTTCGTGGTGCAGCATCTGGTAAGTGAGGACGCGCGTGTCGCCCGGCTCACCCTCCCAGATAATCGCGGCTTTGTTGCCCCGCGGGCCAGCCAAATGCGCATCAAGGCAGTTGTACGAGGCGTTGGTCTGCCCGCCGACGAACCACTTGGCCAGCGGCTCGTGCCACTCGAGCACCTTCTGATACGGTTTGAACCAATGCAGTTCGCTGGCGAACTTGGCCCAAAAGGAGTCGATGTCGGCCGCCGCTTCACGCCACATTTCATCGTAAGCGGCCAGCGAATCGATCCGCGCCTTGGTAGCGAACTCCTTCGGTGGCGGGAACAGTCGGTCCTCGTGCATCACCGTGTCGATTCGCCCGCTCGACTGTGCCGCCATTACTCGTCTCCTGGGGATGCGCCGTCGTAGAGTGAAACTGTAAGACCGTCGCGCGGAAGTACGACTTAGAATCGGTTCGTCTCGCGTCACCCGCCCGCTGACGCGCGACCGCTAAAGGATTTTGGAGTCTAAAAGTGCCGTGACGGGGTGTCAACGCATCGCAATATTACCGGGAAAACCGGTAAAGTCGCCGGAAGTTGGGTTTGCGTCAACCGGCCCCCGCGTCGTAGTCTTGAGGGCGGTGGAATTGCGCTCGCAGGTAGCTGTTAGGGAACTGCTACTGGAATGACGCGCGTCGACGGGGTTTTGACGACGGCGGGCCGAGAAATGCTTCGCGTTACGATTCACAATAACCGCCAACAACGGCAAATCTCGCACGCCGCGGGACCACTCGAGTTTGGCCGTGTCCTGCAAGGCTCGCTCGAGCGGGTCGTGATCGACGATCCCTTTGTTTCACGAGATCAGCTACGCGTTACCGAAACCCAGGGGCGGCTGCGCGTCGAAAATCTCAGCCAACACACGCCAGTCCACGTCATCGGATGCGAAGCACAACTCGGCGTCAACTCAAACCGTGACTTTGACCTGCCGCTGGAAGTCACGATCGGCACGACACGTATCCGTTTCGAGGTCGAACCGAACCAGGATGGCCCGCGCTCCTGGCAGACCATTTTGAAGCCGGCCGGCGTGACCGAGGATCGCGTCGTTCCTTTGAATCTGGTCGACCATCGTGACCCGATAACGCCCGAACGCCTGACGCAGTGGTTCGAGACCGTGATCTCGGTACAGCGTGCCGCGGCAGGCTCGGCCGAGTTCTATCAGGAGACGGTCAAAGCAGTCGTTCAACTGGTCGGGCTTGACGGAGCGCAAGTGTTGTTGCGCCACGGCAACGAGTGGGAGGTCGTGGCCAGTTTCGCCCGCCGCTCTGGGCAGCCCTTGGACTTCAGCCGCACGGCTCTGGCGCACATGGTCGAGGAGCGGCGAACTTTTTTTCGCACGCTCGACGTGGCGACCACGCAAAGCCTGACGGGCATCGAGGCGGTCGTCGTATCGCCCATCTTTGATCCGCAAGGCGAGGTCGTCGGCGCCGTTTACGGTCAGCGCTACCGGATGCTAGGGACTGCCGGTTCGACAATCGAGCCGCTGGAAGCACAGCTTGTGCAACTGTTGGCCGCGGCCGTTGGGGCCGGCCTTGCGCGGCAACAGAAAGAGGCGGAAGCCGCGCGATCGCGCGTCCAGTTCGAGCAATTTTTCTCCTCGGCGCTGGCCAATCAATTACAAGCTGATCCGACGCTGCTCGAAGGACGCGACCGCGAAGTTACGGCGCTATTCAGCGATATTCGCGGATTCTCCAGCCTTTCCGAACGGCTTTCGCCGGAAGAAACCTGCCGGCTGGTCGGCGATGTGATGGAGCGTCTTACAGCGAGGATTGCCGATCATGGTGGAGTAATCGTCGACTACATCGGCGACGGGTTGTTGGCCATGTGGAACGCTCCGGCGATTCAGACGGATCATGCCACGCTCGCCTGTCGTGCGGCGCTGGCGATGATCGAAGAGCTGCCGGCACTGAACAAGGACTGGCAGGGAATCCTCGGCGCGCCCCTCGGCTTGGGACTGGGAATAAATACAGGGGTCGCCCGCGTAGGGAATATTGGCAGCCGACGGCGGTTCAAGTACGGTCCGCTCGGCCATGCCGTGAATCTGGCCAGCCGCTTAGAGGGACTAACGAAGCACCTGGGCGTCGCGGCGCTGGTCAGCGAATCGACCTGGCGCAAGCTCGGCGGCGCGTTCGCGACGCGCCGATTGTGTCGCGTTCGGGTTGTTGGCATTGCCTCGCCACTGGACGTTTTCGAGTTGCATTCCGCCGCGGCCGAAGACCCGACCTGGCTAGCCCAGCGTGATGCCTACGAATCGGCTCTGCAACAATTCGAGACGGGTCATTGGGCCGAGGCTTGCCGTATGCTTTATCCGCTCGTGGCTGACCAGCCAAACCGCTTCGACGTGCCGAGCCTGACGCTAATCGGACGTGCCGTAGAATGCCTGAAGAGCCGCCCTGCGAAATTCGAGCCGGTGCTCGACTTTGTGCATAAGTAAGTTGGGTCGCTTCGGCAGCCGTCGTTGCGCTACTCACACATCAGAATTGTCTGGCAGTGACGCGTTAAATTGCGCCGGTACAAATAAAAACCACCGAGCAAAATCGGCGGTTGGATATCGCTGAAGCTTGAACCTCTGCGCAATGGGAGTGGCACCGCGGTTTCGTTTTAATCTACTTAAGTTCGCGGATATAGATGTTCTTGAAATACAAGTGGTTGCCGTGGTTCTGAAGCTCGATCTGGCCGGTGGGGTAGATCGGTTTGTCGCGCTCCCAGTAGTTTTCCAGTACCACGTTGTCGACGACCAACTCCTCGTTCAGCCAGACGCTGACCTTGTCGCCAACCATCTTGATGCGGAAGTGATTCCATTCGCCGATTGGTTTGTCGGCCACATTCGAGGGCTGCGACGGATTCTCTTTCTTCTGGTTATTGAAGAGGCCGCCCGAGCCGACCCCCTTCGCCACGTTAGATGCGGGATCCCAGATTTGCACTTGCGGGCTGCCACGCAGATAAATACCGCTATCGCCGTCGGCCAGAATTTTCCAATCGCAGAGCAATTCGAAGTCGCCGTAATCCTTGGCAGTGCAGAGACTGCGCCCCTTGCCGTCGAACTCAATGACGCCGTCAACCGCCATCCAGTGCGCACGCATATCCTCGTCCGCCTCTTTTTGCGCGGTGGCCAGATCATTGGCCGATGCTTGCGCACGCTTTGCCGGGTTTTGTAGATCTCCCTTGGGTAATCCTCTCCATCCGGTCAGGTCTTTGCCATTGAACAATGCCACGAAGCCCGAAGGAGGCTGATTGTCGGCTGCCTTGGCTTCAAACGACAAGGCAATCGCAAGGACGCCAGTGAGCGACAAGATACGTCGAGAAGTCGCGAGAAATAGCATGCGGGTTGATCCACAGTTGGGCGTGACGGCCGGTCGATCGAGCGCGAATACGTGCTCGCACTATCGTGCGGTCGCTGAGGGTGAGATGTTGACATGGTAGGCAGGCCTGTTGCGCCTCGCAAGTCTTGGTCCCTGGGGCGATTCACCGATTGATTATTTGCACCGCTACGCCAACCTTGTACAATCGCGAGCGCAAAGCGGAAGGATCCTTTTCAACTCTAGGGTCAATCCTTCCCAGAAATTTCGCTTCCGAAATCCACGGTCTTCAAACTCTGACCAGCGGAGGTCTCTTCTGATGAAGGATCAACGACCCTCCCGCGCCGGCGAAAGCGGCTTTAGTCGCCGGGCGTTCTTGCAAGGTTCCGGCGCAGCGGCGGCAGCCACGGCTTTGGCCGCCGGCAGCGGCGTGGCCGAAGCGGCTGACGACAAAACGAAAGTTTTGGGTCCCGGCCCAACGGCTATCACATTGAAGGTCAACGGCGCCGATCGGCAAGTCACGGTTGAGCCACGTACAACGCTACTTGAAGCTTTGCGATTCAAGTTGAATCTGACAGGTGCGAAGCCCGTCAGCGTCGACGACTCCAGCGGCGCGAGCATGGTCATCATCGACGGCAAACCCGCCAGCGCAAACACGATTCTGGCCGTGGCTTGTGTTGGGAAGAAAATCCAAACGGTCGAAAGCCTGGGAGGTAGCAAACCCGATCCCGTCGTCACGGCATTTCTGCATAACGATGCCATGCAATGTGGATTCTGCACACCTGGCTTCGTCGTGGCAGTGCGGGCCTTCTTGGACAAGAATCCCAAAGCGACCGAAGATCAAATTCGCAAGGGCCTCAACAGCAACCTCTGCCGCTGCGGCACGTATGCCAATGTCATTCAGGCTGCCCTGGAAGTGGTGAAAGGAGGCTCGCGTGGCTAAGAAGTACAGTTGGCCGGATCGTGGCACGACGGCGCTTTTGGGGAAGCCGCAGGATCGAATTGACGGCATTGCCAAGGCCACCGGTGCGGCGAAGTACACCTACGATGTGAACTTCGACAAAATGCTGATCGCCCGCGTGCTTGGTTCGCCCCACGCGCACTGCAAGATCAAGTCGATCGACTTTAGCGCCGCCGAAAAGATTCCGGGCGTCGTTAAGTGCATGGCGATGAAGGAGCCTGGCAACGAAGTCCGTTGGCAAGGAGACCCTATTGCGGCCGTGGCCGGCGAAAGCGAAGGGGCCGTAGCCGAGGGCCTGAAAGCCATCAAAGTTGAAATCGAGCCGCTCGACGTCTACGTCAAAGACGCTGATCTTGCTGCCGCTGAAGCAGCGGGCCGCACAGGTAAGGTCGCCAAGAATGTGCAGCTCGAGCGCGAGGCTGGCGACGATGATGACGAGGACAAATTCGCCGAGCAAGAGATCGAGCGGCTGCTCAAGGAGTCGGCCGTCGTCGTCGAAGCGCACTATGGCATCGACGTCATCACGCACATGTGCCTCGAGCCTCACGGCGCTACTGTGCAGTGGGAAGGCGACAAGCTGAACGCTTATCTGTCGACGCAAAACGTGTCGGGCACGGCCGGTCAGTTTGCCAGCCCTCTGGGAATTACCACGGGTGACGTCACGGTGATTTGCGATTTCATCGGCGGCGGATTCGGCAGCAAGTTCCAGGTCGACAATTTCAACGTTACCGCGGCGAAGATTGCCAAAGAGGTCGGCCGGCCCGTGAAGTTGATGCTCGATCGCGACATCGAGCTGAAAACGGCAGGCTGCCGCCCCAGTGGCTATATCGACGTGCGGATCGGCGCCGACAAGGAAGGCGTCGTCACAGTTTGGGATTCGCAGCATTGGGGCACGTTTGGCGCGACGGCCGGTGGCGTCGATCAGGGCGTTATTCCGTACGTCTTTAATCCCAAAAATCGCCGCCGCCGCGCAACGCCCATCATCACTAACGCTAGCCCCTCGCGGGCCTGGCGCGCCCCGAATCATCCGCAAGCGTGCGCGATGAGCCAGACCGCGTACGACGATATCGCCGCTAAGCTCGGCTTGAACAGCTACGACGTCTTTCTGCGGAATCTGGCGAGCGTCTCGAACGAAAAGCAGAACGTTTATCAGGCCGAAATGGAGATCGCGGCCAAGCTGATCGGCTGGAAGGATAAATGGCACCCCCATGGCAAGGGACCGAAAAAGGGGGCTGTCGTCAGCGGCCTGGGAATGGCCATTCACACCTGGGGTGGCGGTGGGCAACCTTCGAACACGAATATCACCATTCATCCCGACGGCGCTGTCGAGGCCACACTCGGCAGCCAGGACTTAGGCACTGGCACCCGAACGGCGATCGCGATCATTACGGCCGAGACGTTCGGATTGCCGCTGGCCGGCGTGAAAGTGAACATTGGCAGCTCGAAATATCCCCCCAGCGCTGCCTCGGGTGGAAGCGTCACGATCGCCAGCGTCAGCGAATCGACGCGCCGCGCGGCGCAAGACGCGCTTTTAAAGATCTTCGAGCTGGCATCCAAGAAGCTCGAATCCGAGCCCGAGAATCTGGAAGCGAAGGATGGCCGCATCCAGGTCAAAAGCGACACCAAGAAGTCACTCTCCTGGAAAGAGGCGTGCAGCCTGTTGGGCATGATGCCGCTCGAGGTGAAAGGCGAATTCAAACGCCGCGACGACCAGGGCCTTTCCAGTTCGCAGGTCGGCGGTGTGCAGATGGCCGAGGTCGAGGTCGATCGTGACACCGGCGTCGTACGAATGAAGAAATTCGTGCTCGTCCAGGACATGGGACTGGTAATCAACCCCAAATGTGCACAGAGCCAGATGTACGGTGCCGCGATCATGGGTATAGCTTATGCCCTTTTCGAGCAGCGTATTCTGGACCCGACGACCGGGGCTTTCCTGAATGCCGAGATCGCGGATTACAAATTGCCGCGTTTGGGCGACGTGGGCGAGATCGTCGTCGAGATCTACCAGCCGGACGACGAATACAATCGCGGTGTCGTCGGCTTGGGCGAGCCGCCGGTGATTAGTCCTGGGGCTGCCATCTCGAATGCCGTTTGTAATGCGTTGGGCGTGCGCGTGCCGGTTCTCCCACTAACTCCGAAACGGGTCCTCGAGGCCTTGGAAAGAGCGAGGAAAGCCTGATGAAACCATTTGAATACGCGGCACCAACGGATGCTGTTGGCGTCTTGGAACTCCTATCCGACGACAGCGAGGCAACGGCCCTTTTGGCCGGCGGCACGGATCTGGTCCCTCTCATGGCGAAGATGATCGTCACGCCAAGGCGCGTGGTGAACATTACCGAGGTAGCCTCGCTGCGCGGCGTCTCCAGTGACTCGCAAGGGGTTTCGATCGGCGCCACCACGACGCTCGATGAATTGCTCGAAGCGCCGGAACTCGCCGATTTTCCCGCGATCCGGCAGGCCATCGACGGGATCAACAGCGATACCCTACGCGCCCAGGGGACTCTCGGCGGTGAGTTGCTGCAACGTCCGCAGTGCTGGTATTTTCGCGGCGGGCATGGGTTGCTGGCCGAAAGCGGTCACCGCATCGTTGCAGGGGATAGCCGGTACCATGCGATTTTTGGCAATGCCGGGCCTGCGAAGTTCGTTTCGCCGTCGCGGATCGCGCCGGCGCTAATCGCCTTGGGAGCCCAGGTGCGCATCATCGGGCCCAGCGAGCAGGACGAGACCACAATACCGGTCGAGGCCCTGTTCCGCACCCCGCGCGACGGGCGTCAGCGTGAGCATGTGATTGGCCCAAATCAGTTGCTGACGCACATCCTGCTGCCGGCCGCTGGTTGGGTCAATGGCACGTACGAAGTGCGCCAAACCGCCGGGCCGGACTTCCCGCTCGTCAGTGCGGCAGCCGCGCTAAAAATCGAAAATGGAATTGTCCGCGACGCAAACATCGTGATCGGCCAAGTGGCGCCGACACCTTGGGTATCGTACGCCGCGGCGCAAGCCATGGTCGGCCAGTCGGTCGAATTCGATACGGCCAGTTCGGCCGGCGAAGCCGCGGTTGAAGCCGCGACACCGCTGACGGATAACGGCTACAAGGTGCAGCTAGCCAGCGTTGCCGTGCGCCGCGCGATTCTATTGGCCGCGGGGCTCGAAACTGGCGGATTCGAGATTTAATGCGACGGTCGAAAGTTTGTACATACCGAGTTGCGATCAGACGGACTTTGTTCGAGCGGATTCGATTCTACAGCAAGGGAATTCAGCATGTCGATTCTCGATAGTCAATCTGCTGCGGGTGCCGAGGCGGGTGCCGCTTGTCAGCATTTGCGCTCGAAAGGGATGTTCATAACTGGTTGCCAGAACCCCGCGGTCGAAGACGGCCAGGTCGGCGATGGGCACTGCTGGTGCAACCTGACGCAGCACGTACTCGGTCCGGATGATGACTTCGTCGCGCGACGGATCTGCATTGCCGGGCGGCAGTGCTTCGTGGCCACGATCTAGACCGATTTTGATGGAATGGCTTGATCACCGCTGCGCTATCCCTCCGTATCAATCTTGATTCTCACGTTCCTGCCAGAATTCCTTCCTTCTGTGGAGTCTCATCATGCGGCGTCGTGTGCTTGCGATCTGTTTCGTTGCTTTGGTTGGCACCTACTCGTCGTTCGCCGCCCGGGCCGAGGATAAGCCGCCGGATACCGTGGTGCCGGTCGCTCGTGAAGCCGGTTGGATGAAACGGCACGATTCGATCAACGATCGGGCTAAGCAAGGGGATGTCGATCTGATCTTTCTGGGCGACTCGATCACCCAAGGCTGGGAAGGCGCCGGCAAGGACGTTTGGACGAAGTACTACGGTGACCGCAAGGCGATGAATGCCGGCATCGGCGGCGATCGGACGCAGCACGTGTTGTGGCGTCTCGAAAACGGCAACATTGCCGGTATTAAACCGAAGCTGGCCGTGATCATGATTGGCACCAACAATTCCGGCACCGACACCTCGGAAAACATCGCGGCGGGCATCAAGGCGATCGTCGCCAAGCTGCGCGAGAAACTGCCCGCCACCAAGATCCTGCTATTGGGTGTGTTCCCGCGCGGAGCGAATCCCGAGGATAAGAATCGCCTGGTGAACATCAAGGCCAACGAATTGGCCAAGGCCGTGGCTGACGACAAGAACGTCTTCTATCTCGATATCGGTCCGAAGTTCCTCGCCGCGGATGGCACCCTCTCGAAGGAGATCATGCCGGACCTGTTGCATTTGAGCCCGCAAGGGTACGAAATCTGGGCCAAGTCGATCGAGCCGGCGGTCTGGGAACTGCTGGGCGACAAGCCGCACGGAACTTAGTCCGGCAGGCCTTCGACGGAATGCCGTCACTCTCCGTTGTCCCTATTCAGGGATGGCGGGGGAGTTCGGTTACCGAATCGTTCTTGAATTCCGAGATTAAAGATCACGCGCACGGCGTTCCAAGCCTCGTGCGCGTTGATCTTTGAGTTTCCTTTGACACGATCGACAAACGTTATCGGAGTCTCGACGACGCGACAGCCAAGTCTCGTGACACGCCACAGAAACTCTTCATGAAACGAATAGCCGCGGGAAACCATCTGGCTGAAATCCAGTTCGGCCAACTTCGCCACTCGGTAACAGCGAAATCCGCCGCTGCAATCGTGCGTGCGCAATCTCAACATCAACCGCGTATAGGTGTTCACCGCCCGGCTCATGAGTCGGCGCTTGAACGGCCATCCTTCGACGCCGCCGCCGTGTACATAACGCGAGCCGATGACGACATCCGCGGCAGGATCGCCCTCAAGGCCGGACTGTAGGCCGCGAATGTAACGCGGCGAATGGCTGAAGTCGGCATCCATCGACAGTACGGTGTCGTACGCGTTATCAATCGCGTAACGGAGTCCGGCCAGCACTGCGCTTCCTTGCCCTTGTTTGCCAGGCCGGGCAAGTAATTTCAATCGCGGTTCGCGTACGGATCGTTCTTGGACCCAGGCGCCTGTCCCATCGGGAGAGCTGTCGTCGACCACCAATAGATCGACCTCGGGAGCCTGTGCGAATATCTCATCGATTAGCGCCGGCAGATTCTCACGCTCGTTATAGGTCGTGACGACCACCAGGTTCCGGGTCATGGTTCGCTCGCGAGGCCTGCGGTTAGCCCCGCGGCCAGTCAAAGAGCCTGTCGCCGTAATTCTGTCGCGACGATGGCCGCGCCTGCGCGTCGCCGCATAGCAAAGCGAGGCGCAAGCAGCGCGAATTCAATCGTGGCGCGGGCGAGCGACGACGGCCAGCCCGTTTCCCATCCCCAGCGTCACGGTTCCCAAGGGGAGCACGTGAACATCCTCGATTGCGAACACATTGGCGATGGTGGAGAGCATCGCCCGGCAATCGAAGCCCAGGTGTGAGTAAATATAGCTGCAATTATTCAGACTCGCGCTAGGCTGACGCGGTACTGGCAGGCCGAAGAAGGCCCGGGCCGTGCTGGTGAGTGAGGGGTAGGGGTCGCCGCCGGTCGTGATGCGATAGACATTTTTGGCCAGTGACATGGCGCCATGCTCGATCGGAAATGTGAACAGGCACTGTCCGTCGGCCGCCAACGCCACGCGAATATCTAATAGCGCCGCCTCGAGCTCGACGGGGGGCAAGTGTTCGAGTACTTCCAGGCAGGCCACGCGATCGAAAGCGCCTGGCAACAGGTCGAGCGAGTTGCTGACCAGCACATTCGTGCAATCCGCCAGTCGGCGCTGCGCCTGGCGAAACAAATCCTCGGCCGGATCGAACGCCACGATCTGGGTCGAGGGATAGGCCGCGCTGATCCGCCGCGTTAACTCGCCGCTACCGCAACCATAGTCGAGAATCCGGCTACGGCGTTTGACGTCGAGCAGCTTGACCGACGCATCCAATCGCGACCGATGCAGCCACCGCTTCACGAGATTCCGGCTGTTGACGGTACTCTTCGAATAGTCCACTGCGCTGGTCCTTGCTGGCCCCGTTGACGTCCATGTCATACCCCACGGGTCGAAGATACTAGCAGGCGACGCGCCGGTATGTCCACCGCGGTCCGCGCCAGGAATTTCCCCGCAGAAAACGGAGGATCACTACCCCTTATGGGCGTGGTCGCCGAAGCAGCGAATTTGGCCAGTTTTGCGAACCAATTACCGTGATTTGCTGTCAGAACAAGCGTTTTAGTAAATGAAGCAAGTTACGCCGTGATCGCAATTGCCAGAAGCTAGCCGTTTTTCGACGCTGCCCTGCGTTGCGGGCTAGCTTATAATCCACCGGCCTTGTTGTCCCGGCCTTCCTCTTCAAACCCCTCCATGATCTGTCGCGCTTCGCATGCTGAATCCTCCACGGTCGAATCGTCGTCCGCCGCTATGGCGAGACGCGAAGTCGGCCGCGCGCAGCAAAACGTTCAATCTGATGGTGCCACGTACGATCTTGCCTTCTGGCTGACCTACGTGGCCAATCTGTCGATCATGATTGGCCACAGCCTGCTCTTTCGCTACGCGGACGTGGTCTTCTTTCTCGGTGGCAGCGAACTTCTGCTCGGCACGATCGTCGGCGTGGGCATGGTCGGTAGTCTGGCCATGCGCCTTGCCCAAGGAATCGGCATCGACCGTTACGGTCCCCGGCGGATGTGGATTATTTCGGGATTGCTGTTCGTCGCGAGTTGCCTGGGGCATTTACTGCTCACACGCGCCGATAGCCCGTTGATCTTCGTCTTGCGCATCGGCTACGCCTGCGCGATCGCCGGGTTTTTCGGGGCATCGATCACCTTTATCTCGTCGCGCGCACCTGTTTCGCGCATGGCGGAAATGGTGGGCATGCTGGGCACGTCCGGATTTTTGGCGATGGTGATTGGCACCTGGCTGGGTGACGTCATGATAGGCGGCGCGCCGATGACGTGGCCCCGAATGCAGTTGATGTTCGTTGTGTGCGCCGTGCTAGGAATGATCAATGTCATTCTGGCAGCCTTCGCAACGCGCCATCAACATTTCCAACCACGCACTCGGCACGCTTCAGCGTGGGGACTCTTGCGGCGCTACCATCCAGGGTCCGTATTACTCGTGTCGGCCGCAACGGGTTTTGGGCTGGGGTTACCCGGCACGTTTCTGCGACCGTATGCCGAGTCGATGAACATCCCCGGCATTGCGCTCTTCTTTGCCGTCTATTGTCCGACAGCATTCGTCGCGAGGTTCCTCGGTCGACGGCTGCCGACGAAAATCGGCAATCGCCGCGTGCTCTTGTTGGGACTGGCTTCAATGGTCACCGGGATGGTGCTGTTCACCATTGCCAGTAATCAATGGCTGCTCTGCCTTCCCGCCGTGGCGCTAGGAATTGCGCATGCCCTGTTGTTTCCGTCGGTCATCGCGGCGGGCACCTCGGTGTTTCCGGCGCGCAACCGAGGTTTGGCCACGACCTTGGTGCTGGCGTTCTTCGATTTGGGAACGCTCGTCGGCTCGCCGATCGCAGGAGGAATCGTTTCGTACGCGGGCCTTGCCGGCATTCCGGCATTCGGCAGCATGTTTGTCGCAGTGGCCGTGATGATCGGCACGTCGGCCGTTGTGTATGCGCTATCGCCCAGGCAGCAGATCGCGCCGGCGACCCGTCCTTCGACGGCTTTTAAGCGCGCGCCAAGCCGGGCAGCAAATTAGAACTGGCACTACGCCATAGCTGCCGGATCACTCGTCCCGCGTTTTCTTCGCGTATCCTGTTTGCTGCACCTACGCTGCGACGAAGTGCCTTCTGAAGTTCAACGGTTTCTTGAACTAGTTGAGGACCCGGATGTCTTGGGCGTCATGAATCGTCTTTTGAACCGAGTTCTACCGTCGCGTTATTTCGTTTTATGAAAAACTATCAACAAATATGTTGATTTTATTGATTTATCGGATAGCATGCAATGCAGAAAGTGGAGTTTCATGCCAGAGGCGAAACGTCCCGTCAGTAATGAATGTCCCTACTGTGGAACGGCGATGACCGTGACGCAGATGAGTTGCGGTCATTGCCGGGTATCGGTGGCCGCAGACTTTCCCATGTCGCGTCTGGCAGACCTGCCCGTCGAGCATCAGCGATTCATCGAAATGTTCGTGCTGGCCGGGGGCAACTTGAAAGAAATCGCGGCGCAGGTCGGCGTTTCGTATCCCACGGTCCGCTCGCGGCTGGATCGAGTCATTGAAATGTTGCGCGGCGAAATCGCCAAGACGCAGCGCGTAGGCGGCAGCCTGTTGGACGCCGTCGAGCCTGGCAAAACCAGCGCGGCCGAGGCCGCACGATTGATCAAACGCATCTGATCTGGTGGGGAAAAAGAATATGTCGACAGATCCCTTCGCAGCGCGAGGCAGCCCGCCAACCAGCGACGGCGTCGACGACCAGTCGCGGCTCGATGATGCGATGCGCCGCGCCGACCAGCTACTTCTTCATTCCTTGCAGGGTGACGATCGTCGTCGCCACCGACGGTTTTTAATTTTCGTTCTCATGGGAGGAGCGGCCATGATTACAGGTCTGTGCGCCATCGCATTGCTGTTTGTCCAGTCAGCAAACGTTCAAAACTCCGATGTCCAGGTCGCCGAGAAAGCCGACACTGGAGTGGCCGCGCAGATCACGACAGCCGAGCAGCACGTCACCCCGGCTGCGGCCATTCAGCTTGCTGCAGACAGGGCGGGCCAACTTTCCATCGAAGGTTGGCAGTTGTGGGGACAGCAAAACTATCCCGCGGCGGCTGCCAAATTTGAAGAGTCGGTGAAGCTCGATAAGCGTAACAGCAACGCCTGGAACGGGCTTGGCTGGGCCAGTTTCAACAGTGGCAACCGCGGCCGAGCGCGCGAAGCATTTCTCGCCGTGATCAAGCTCGAGCCCAAGCATCCCGCGGCGCTGAATGGCTTAGGGCAAATGGCCCTGGCTGACGGCAAATACGACGAAGCCGAAAAGTACTTGTCCAAGGCCGCGCTCGCGCCTGATGCTTCGGCGGCCTGGTACGGCCTGACAAAGATCTACTTGCTGCAGGGCAAGTATGCCGAGGCCGCGAAGTGGGGCAAGAAGACGGTCGCGTCGGGCGATCCCGACGGATCCGCGCAGCGCATGTTGGATGCCGCAAAGGCCAAGGAATTGCCCGACGATCTGCGCCGCGAGCTGGAGCCAATGGCGGTGGCCGAGAACGCTCCTAAAAAATCTGCGGCTCCAGCGATCAACGTCGGCAAAGACGTCGGCCAGGCGTGGCGGCTGATGAATCAAGGTCGTCGCGAAGAAGCTAAATCGCTTTTCACCGCCGTCCTGGCCAAGTCGCCGGACAATGGCGGCGCGCTGAATGGCATGGGCTGGCTGCTCCTGAATGGCGGAGAAGTCGACGAAGCCAAAGGCTACTTCGAGAAAGTCCTTGCCACCGATCCGCTCGCCGGAGGAGCCATGAATGGGTTGGCCAGGGTGCTCAAATCGCAAGGTGACGATGCCGGCGCGATCAAGCTGTGGCAACAGATGGTCGACAAGCTCCCCGGCCCCAATGCCGGCACTTCCGGCCTGGCGGATGTCTACCTGGAGAACGAAGAGTACAAGAATGCACTGCCTCTTTTTGAGCAACTCGCCAAAGCAAATCCCGGCGACGAGCAGACGAAACAGAAGCTCGCCAAGGCAAAAGCAGGCGCGACAAAGTAATTCGTTTGACGCCCGTTGGCGTCAGCCCTTTACCCGCGACGCAACTTCGCGAATAGTTGCGAGTACTCCTGGCGATAAGCCTGCGTCGGGGCAGGGCGGGGGCCGGCGATCGTGACCGGATCATCTTCGACCACGATTAATGCCTCGTCGGTGTCATTCCAGGCCGGGGGAGCCTCGGGCAGCGGTACGACTTTGGCCGTTTGAACGAAGGGCTGCAGCAATTCGGCCAGGATCCGACCTTCCGAACTGTAGACGTGCGGCATCTCGGCCCATACCGAGGCGTGTGCCGTCGAGTAACGGTCGACAATGACCTCTTCTTCGACGAACGGTTCGGCGAACGGATTGGCCGAATGAGCCAGCTCGACGCTCATGGCGCCGCGCGGTTGTACGCGCGTCTCGAATGCTGTGAGGTCGTTGACCGGCAAGCTCATTTTCATGGGTTCCGATTCTTCCAGCTCTTCGAATTCGGGTTCGATTTCATCCAAGCCACCGGCCAATCGCAGGCTGACAGGTGCCATGTCGTCAGCGAGGTATTCCCGCATGATCGGCCCGTCCGCGGCAATGGAGTCATAGTGGTCCTCTTCTTCGGTCTGATCGTCGTCGAGTTGTCCGAATTCGATAACATCGCCTGCTCGATTCGGCTCTGCTGTTCCGCTCCAAGGCGTGGGAAGCTGCTGCAAGTCGGCCCAGGCTTCCTCGATCTGACGATCACTAAGCTGGTGTATGCCTGCGTTGTGTGCGAGGAGCAGTGCATGGTCGCAAAGTTGATTAATCAGACGCGGCACGCCATCGGTCGCGCGATAGGAACTCTCGACGGCCGATTCAGTGAATAGCCGGCGAGCATCGCCCCCCGCCCCGGCTACCTGGGCTCGAATGTACGCCGCGGTTTCACCACGATCGAGCGGCTCGAGATAACACCGCGCGGCAGTGCGCTGACTGAAGGACTCGAGCTTGGGGCTGGCCAGGTGCTCTTCGAGCAAATGGCTGCCGGCCATCACGAAACGTACGCGCGGCTGACCGGCCACGGTGATGTTCGTGATCAAGCGAATCTCTTCCAGCACGCGCGCCGGCAATGTGTGCGCTTCGTCAGCGATCAGCAGCATACCCGCCCCGCGTGCGTCGGCGCGCGTCAAATGGTCGACCAGGGCCAGTCGCATGTCGCCATCGGGCAATCCGCGGCAAGGCAGATCGAGTTCGAAGAGGATCGCCTGCAGCAGTGCTCGCGGCCCATCAATGCGCGTCGTGCCAAGCGTGACAACGTCGCACGCTTCCTCGAATTCATTGCGAAGCATCTGGCAGATGAGCGTCTTACCTGTGCCCGAGGCTCCGACCAGGACTGCCATTCCTTCGGCGCGTTCGATGCAGCGCACCAGCGTGCGGCGGGCGGCCTCGATGACGCGTCCAGGATAGTACTGTTCGATATTGACAGTGGCCGCGAAAGGACGTTTCGTCAAATGAAAGAAAGATTCGTACATCGTTCGCGTGCCTCGGTTATCGTCGCCCCGACAGTTGCTAGCAGCGCACACCGGTAGCCGCCGCCGTAATCAAGAAGCATTACTACATTCGGCAGGCACTCCCCTGGCTCTGCACACGGGAAGGCAAAGCAACCGACCTAGGGCCGGTCCGCCCGTCCTGTTTCGCTTTGACTACATGCTTCAGGGCCGAATGTCGAGGTCGTTCTCCGCTCAGCTAGCACCTGCTGATCATCGCTCGACCACACGTGACGCTAGCACCGGAGTGACGTACAATGGGTGATTCGATTCACGATCCCACCAGTCAGCAATACAAAGTCCAACGCACGGCTCCGCCCATGTTTCGCATCAAGATTTGCGGCATCACACGCGTCGACGATGCAATGGCCGTGATCGATGCCGGCGCGGATTGCATAGGGCTGAACTTCTATAAAGGGAGCCCTCGTCGTGTCGATCTCGAGCGAGCCAGTGAGATCCGGCAAGCGGTCGGCAATCATTTGCTCGTGGCCGGCGTGTTCGTCAATGCGCGAACCGATCGGATCGTCGAGACGGCGCACAAGCTCGCGCTCGACATTATCCAACTCAGCGGCCACGAAACGCCGGACGACGTCGCGGCGCTTGCGATCGAGCTATCCGGCACGCCTGTCATGCAAGCATTGCGCGCCAAAGGAACCGGCCTGACCGAGGTTCGCGCGCACCTCGACGAATGCCGCCGCCTGGTTTGCCTGCCCCGGCTTGTTCTGTGGGATGCCTACGATCCCAAGGAGTTCGGAGGGACCGGACGCGTTGCGAATTGGGACTCGGCCGCGGAATTTGTCCGCGCGGCTGGCCTGCCCCCTTTAATCCTGGCTGGCGGGCTGCGTGCTGAGAATGTTGCTGAGGCGATTGCAGCAGTGCAGCCGCTGGGGGTCGACACGGCCAGCGGAGTCGAAACCGCCCCCGGTGTTAAGAATGCCGAGAAGCTGCGGTCCTTCGTGGCGGCAGCCCGGGCCGCATTCGACAAGACCGGAACGCCTGACTAAGATATTGCGAAAATCGTTCTCGGCCGATTCTCGGCACTCTACCGCATTGCATGCCCCTCACAAGGAGTATATCCGTGGCGCAAATCGAGACGCGTCTGCCCTACAAAGTCGCCGATATGAAGCTGGTCGAATGGGGCCGCAAGGAAATTCAGCTCGCCGAGAACGAGATGCCGGGCTTGATGGCGCTGCGGAAAAAGCATGGCGCCGCGAAGCCGCTAGCAGGGGCGCGAATCGCCGGCTGCTTGCATATGACCATTCAAACGGCCGTGCTGATCGAAACTTTGGTTGAGCTAGGCGCCCAGGTTACCTGGAGCAGCTGCAATATCTTCTCGACCCAGGACCATGCCGCGGCGGCGATCGCCAAGGCCGGTATCCCCGTTTATGCCTGGAAGGGAATGACGAACGAGGATTTCGACTGGTGCATTGAGCAGACCCTGCATTTTGCTGACGGCCAGCCGCTGAACATGATTCTGGACGACGGCGGCGATCTGACGGCCATGGTCCATCAGAAGTACCCTGAACTGCTAGCAGGCATCCGAGGGCTGTCCGAAGAGACGACCACCGGCGTGCATCGCCTGTACCAGATGCACGCCCGAGGGGAACTGAAGGTCCCGGCCATCAACGTGAATGACTCGGTCACGAAGAGCAAGTTCGACAACCTCTACGGTTGCCGCGAGTCGCTGTCCGACGGCATCAAGCGGGCCACCGACGTGATGGTGGCCGGCAAGGTGGTCGTGATCGCCGGCTATGGCGACGTCGGCAAGGGGTGTGCCCGGGCAATGCAGACCCTGGGGGCACGGGTGATCATCACTGAGATCGACCCGATCAATGCCCTACAGGCCGCGATGGAGGGCTTCGAAGTTACGACGATGGAAGACGCCGCTGCACGGGGAAACATCTTCGTGACTACGACGGGCAATCGCGACATCGTCATGGGCGAGCACATGAAGGTTATGCCCAACGATGCCATTGTCTGTAACATCGGGCACTTCGATCTCGAGATCGACATGGCTTGGCTGAACTCGCAGAAGAACGTCAAGAAGGTCGAAATCAAGCCTCAGGTCGACCGTTATACGTTCGCCGACGGTCATTCGATTCTGATTCTGGCCGAGGGACGCCTGGTGAACCTGGGGTGTGCCACCGGTCACCCGTCGTTCGTGATGTCGAACTCGTTCACGAACCAGGTCATGGCCCAACTGGCCCTGTGGAACGAGACCGACAAGTTCCCGCTGGGCGTACACGTGCTGCCCAAGCACCTGGACGAAGAGGTCGCTCGGCTACACCTTGACAAGCTGGGCGTGAAGCTGACGAAGCTCTCGGCCAAGCAGGCCGACTACATTGGCGTCCCGGTCGACGGCCCCTACAAGCCCGACTATTACCGGTACTAAACCGGCAACTGCCGGATCGGGCGAAGGGCCCCTTTGACAAGAAGCCAGGGCTGCGGGATAACACCCGCAGCCCTGTTTTTTTTGATGGGGAGCGCCTCGAAATAACGGATCAAACCCGTCGAGTACCATGCCAGAAATCCAAGCTTTCCGCGGACTGCGTTACGACCTGGGGCACGTCGGATCCTTGAGCGATGTGATCGCTCCGCCCTACGACGTGATCGGCCCGCAACTGCAGGAGCAGCTTTACAAGAACCACCCCGCGAACGTCATCCGGCTGATCCTCAATCGAGACGAGCCCGGCGATGATGCGGCCAACAATCGGTATTCGCGGGCGGCGAAGTTCTTGAAGAACTGGCGTTCCGAGGGGGTGCTGGCCGCAGATCCCCATCCCGCATTGTACGTCTACCACCAGGTGTTCGATTACGCTGGCCGGACGCATACGCGGCGCGGGTTTATGGCCCGCATCCGCCTGCAACGTTTCGGCGAGGGAAATATCTATCCGCACGAAGAAACCATGTCCGGCCCCAAGCAGGACCGTTTGCTGCTGACCCGGGCCTGCAAAGCGAATCTCAGCCAAATTTTTGGCCTGTATCCCGACCCTCAGAACGACGTACAGGGGAAGCTGGAAGCCGCGATCGAGGGAGTCCCTCCGCTCGAAGCGAAGGACCATTTAGGCGTCATTCACCGACTATGGCCGGTCACCGATGTCGCAGTGATTAGTGCTGTCTCGGCGGCGATTAGCCCCAAGCCGGTCTTCATTGCCGACGGTCACCACCGCTACGAAACCGCCTGTAACTATCGCGACGAACTATCGGCCGCCGCTCCGCTCGCGCCCAACAATCCCGCTAATTTCGTCCTGATGATGTGCGTCGGAATGGAAGATCCCGGCATGGTGGTGCTGCCAACGCACCGTCTGTTCCGCGGCCTGCCGGCGATAACTTCGAGCGAGTTAGTCGCCAAGCTCGGTGACGCCTTTACCACGCGAATCGTGGGAGAGGGACCCGACTTGGCCAACAACGTCTGGGAAGAAATCGAGACCGAGAATCACCAGGGAACGTTGGGGCTCTATGCCCACGCGGATGACCGCTGGGTGTTGGCCACGATCACGGATGCCGGCCGGGCACAGATGATGAAAGTCGCCGCCGAGCACAGTGAGCCGTGGCGCGACCTAGGCGTCAGTATCCTGCACCGGTTGGTCATCGACACGATCTTGAGCGGCAAGGACCTGCCAAAGCCGCGTTACGTCCACCTGGTTGAGGAAGTGGTCGAGGGTCTGGAGACCGATGAGTTCCCGCTGGCTGCCCTCGTTATGCCAGCCACGGTCGGGGACATCCAGACGATCAGTAAGCACCAGGAACGGATGCCGGCCAAGAGCACCTACTTTTATCCGAAGCTGCTCAGCGGGCTGGTCATCAATCCCTTGGAATAGCAGGAGTGCTAGCGTGCCCGGCGGCGAATCGAGCACACCGCCGGCTCACTCCCTGACTTTCACAAACCGCCTGTTCCACGTGAAACGCGGAGAGGCGGTAATTTCAATCGTGTAGTTTACGTGCTTCACGTGAAATGCGAATTTAGGGTTGACTGCGTAGTTTCACGTGAAACAATCGCAGACTTCGTCGCCGCGGTGCAGCACGAGCACCCCGATCAACGCGGCGCGCATTCCGCCGGCATGGGGCCATCTGTAGGGGGCCCGCTATGGACGCCGGGTTGGACTTCCTCGGCCAACGCGCCACGACTAGAATCCGCGCCCTGTCGAAACTAGGAGCAGTGGTGCGCGCATCTCGCGACCGGGTCAGGAGACGAAACTCGTGGGCCGGATTCTCTGTGTGGCGAATCAGAAGGGGGGCGTCGGCAAGACTTCCACCGCCATCAACTTGGCGGTGGCTCTGGCCAAGAGTGGCGCTCGCACCTTGCTGATCGATCTCGACCCACAGTGCAATGGCACGAGCGGTCTCGGACTCGCACCCACCGAACGGCACCCCCTGGTTTCGACCGAGCCACTGAAGGACTCGCTGCGCGCTACGTCCATTGATGGGCTCGAGGTCTTGCCCGGCAGCCGGAACTTTCAAGACATCGAAAAGCTAAGCAAGCAGGACGAAAGCCAGGTGGCCACGCTGCGACAGCATCTGGCCAGCGGGCTAACGGCTTACGATTTTGTACTGGTCGACTGTCCTCCCTCGTTGGGGCAATTAACCCGGACTGCCCTGGCCGCCTCGACCGAGGTGCTGATGCCGATCCAGTGCGAGTACTTCGCGATGGAGGGGCTGACGCAAATGATCGAGGTGATTCGGGACGTAATGAGCCGTCCGCCGAATCGTCTTCAGTTTGGGGGCATCTTATTGACGATGTATGACCACGCGTTGGAGTTGACGCACGAGGTCGACCACGAGGTCCGCGATTTCTTTGGCGAGATCGTGTTCCGCACCGTGATTCCTCGGGATGTGGCCGTCGCCGAAGCCCCCAGCCATGGGCAGTCCGTCCTGGACTACTCCCCACGGTCTCGCGGGGCCTGGGCATACGCCGAACTGTGCATGGAGGTACTCGAGCGTGAATAAGGAACGACGACTAGGGCGCGGTTTGGAAGCATTGCTTGGTCGACCTGCCGATAGCTACGCGGCACGCGACACGGCCCCCACTGAACCCACCCCGGCGATTAACGAAGGTGGCCTGCAGAACGTCAGCGTCTATGAGATTGATCGCAATCCTTATCAGCCGCGTCGCGACTTCGACGATGCGGATATCGGGTCGCTAGCTGATAGCATCCAAGAGCACGGTCTGCTGCAACCGATCGTCGTGCGCCGTCAAGGCGACCGCTTTCAACTCGTGGCCGGCGAACGCCGGTTGCGCGCCGCGATTAAGGCGGGCCTGGGCGAAGTATCCGTCCAGGTGCGCGACGTCGACGATCGTCAGGCGGCCGAGATTGCGATCGTTGAAAACCTGCAGCGCAAGGATCTGAACGCGCTCGAAAAGGGCGCGTCGTTCCAAGAGTACCTCGAGCGCTATCAATGCACACAGGATGAACTCGCCAAGCGGTTGAAGATTGACCGCTCGACCGTGGCCAACCTGATCCGCCTGCTCGAGCTGCCCGAGGACGTTCAAGGGGCCCTACGTTCAGGCGCGATCACGCAGGGGCATGCCCGGGCGCTGTTGGCCCTGGACAACGAACATGAACAAGTCGAGTTCTGTCAGCGCATCCAGCGCGAGGGTCTGAGCGTTCGCAGCGTCGAAGACCTGGTGCAACAAACGGTGCATGCGGCCGATGAGCCGCAAACGCTGCGACTGGTTACCGGTGAAGCCGAGCCTCGTCCGGCGCGTAAAAGCCGCAGCCAGCACTTGGCCTCCCTGGAGCAGCAGTTCCGCGCTGCGCTAGGCACGAAAGTCGACATCCGCGAGGCGGCCAAGGGGCGCGGGCGGATCGTGATCCATTTCAAGAACCACGAAGAATTCGACCGCTTGCAGGACTACCTCTGCGACGGCGGACATGACGCGCAGACCCAGGTGGGGTAAGCGAACACCCATTGCAGGTCGGCGCGAAAGGGTCGGAGTCGAAAGCGAGCAGTGCCCTGTCTGGCGCACGCTCGCTTTTTCATTGAATCTGATGCGACTAGAATTAATGCTCCGAATCTGCTGGCTAATCTGCTACGGCAGTTACCACAGGGGCCTTCTATGTTCGCCATTGAACTCAAAAGCGTCGCTGCTCGAAGTTTGATGCTCGTCGTCGTGGCGTCGATTCACACAGCGAATTGCGCGTCCGCCGCAACGCCTGCACAGGAACCTTTTGCCGGCGCAATGGCCGGCGACCAGCGCACTGTTCTCGGCGTTGCACTCAGTTGGTGTCCTCCGGGCAAGTTCGCAATGGGGAGCCCGCGTAACGAGCCAGACCGGCGGCCGGGTGAAAATCAGGTTGAAGTGACGCTCAACCGTGGGTTCTGGATCGGCAAGTACGAAGTCACGCAGGGAGAGTGGAAACGAATCGTCGGCGAGCTGCCCGGCGAACTCACGGCGGGCGAAGGTGATGACTTGCCGGTCTACTCGATGAACTTTCTCGAGGCTGAAGCGTTCTGTGCAAAGGTAACCGAAAAAGCCCACACTTCCGGCGAGCTTCCCCAGGATTGGGTGTTTCGTCTGCCGACTGAGGCTCAGTGGGAATACGCCTGTCGTGCCGGCACCACCACGGCGACATCGTTTGGCGATAAACTCAGCAGCAAGCAAGCGAACTTTCAGGGCAAGCCCTACAATGGCGCCGAAGAAGGACCATCGCTAAAGAAGATGGCCAAGGTCGGCAGCTATTCGCCGAATCCATGGGGCCTGTACGATATGCACGGCAACGCCTACGAGTGGTGCCGCGACTGGTTTCATATTCGACTACCCGGCGGTGTTGACCCCGACCTTCATGATGCCAAAGAAGGGGCAACTCCCAATCAGACTCGCGATTTATCGCGGGCCCGTCGAGGTGGTTGCTGGGCCGACGAAGGGTGGCCGTTGCGCTCGGCATTTCGTCTGCGCTTCGAGCCGCATCGCCGGGCGGACCATATCGGCATGCGCGTCGTCGCCGTTCGGCTGTAATTCTCACACGCCCTCTCGTAGCGAACCTCGGTTGTAGCCCGCGGTTGTCGACTCGCGTACGATATTCGCGTGGGCAATTTCGACAGATCTCGACAGGAGACACCACGATGAAAATCAATCGACGCGGTTCGGCGGTTTGGCACGGCGGCATCAAGGACGGCAAAGGAGCGATTTCGACCGAGAGCGGCGCCCTCTCTTCGTACCCTTACGGCTTTTCCAGTCGCTTCGAAGGTCAGCGCGGCAGTAATCCCGAAGAGCTGATCGGCGCGGCCCATGCCAGTTGTTTTACGATGGCCCTGTCGCTGATCCTGGGCGAGGCCAAGCTGACAGCCGAAGAGCTTTCGACCACGGCCGAAGTGACGCTGGAACAGGTCGACGGAGGCTGGGGAATCACGGCGATCCACCTGACGCTGACCGGCAAAGTACCAGGCGCGGATCAGGCCATCTTCGAAAGCCTGGCCGGCAAGGCCAAGGCGAACTGCCCGGTCTCGAAATTGCTGAAGGCCGACATCACGTTGACCGCGACGTTGACCAATTGATGTGTTCAGGCGCGAATTAGCACGCCCCGGTAGGCGTCACGATATGGGCACGCATCTCAAAGCGGAGCGTTCAACGATCGTCGCGGTTACGACAGAAGGGGCCTGTTCAATTCGGTTTGCCAATTGGCCGGAGTGGAACTGACATCAGGGCCCGCGATGTAACACTCCCACAGATTCTCAGCAGCAGTATGCCTCTGCGCCTTGATCCACGCCTCGAATTCGCTCCAGGCCATGCCGAGGCCCTCGTAGGGGCCGCGATAGATGGTCCGTGCGACAGTGGTTGCGGGTAAATTTCCAGGCTGCACGCGACCAACGGGCACGATTGTAGCGGCGACGGGAATGCAAATCTCGAAATCGAACACCTTCGGGTCCATGCGTCGATGGTGCGTGAACCATGGCCCGCTTGTGGTAATCCCTTGCGCGGCCACCGCCGCACGGACCTCGGCCAAGCCTGGCCCCATGACGTTCTGAATTTCTTCGCGCGGCACAGTAATATGCACGAATGCCGTTTGCTGCGCGGCCGTCTTAATAATCCATGGAGTGTCGATCATGTCTGCCCTGTAAATGCCGTTCTCGGGTCGTTTGATGCCAAACTCTGATCAGCGACCATCTTTCTATTTTATCGCCCGACTTCGGTCACGAGTCAAAAAGAAAGCCATTTCCTACCAGTCGCTATGCCGGACGGAATGAACGAAAATCGCATCAACAGTATCGATTATTCTTCGACGAACGATTTTAATCGGGCGAGTGCCTGGTCCCACTGCGCCGAGATGCGCTCCAGGAAGCGAATTGCTTCGTCGAGGGTATCGTGTTCGATCTCGAAAAGGCTTTCCCGACCCTGACGAACGCCGCGCACCAGGCCTGCGGCTTCCAGAATGCGCAGGTGCTTGGTGATAGCCTGGCGGCTCAGCGGCGATCCGGCCGTCAGTGAAGTAATCGAGCACCGAGCGCCACTGCCCAGCCGGTTGAGCAACACCAGCCGCGTCTCGTCTCCAAGCGCTGCGAAGAGCGGCGCGCTTTTGCGCAGCTGCCGAGTTCCGGGCCTATGGCGTGTCTGTGACATAGGCAGCAATTCGCTCGACTTGGGCGGCCCAACCTTGGCTGTTCATGCGGAAGGCTTCATCGCGGCGGGCGGCGGGCACGGCGTCAAAGCCCGATTCAATAACCGTCAGTCGCGTGCCGCTAGCGGTTTTTTCCAGATGAAACTCCACGAGTGTCGGCGGCTCCTGCGAATAGTCGACCTGCGGATCGACAGCGTATGGATGCCATTGATACGAGAACAGTCGTTCCGGTTCGATCCTCTGTACCACAACTTCCATCACCAGGTGCTCGTAGCCGGGATAAGTAATGTTCCCGCGCGTTGCCTGACCAATCACGAAAGGAGATTCCAAATTCACGCCGAACCAGGCGCTGAACTCCTTGTAATCCGTCAATGCCTTCCAAACCCGGGCGACAGGCGCCTTGATCTCGATGCTCTTTTCGATGCGATCGGTATTCGATTTCATTGTGCCACCTATTCGGTTGCATTTTAACGAAAAGTCGAGGGCAGCGAGACAACAATGCGGAAGCGGCCGTGGTCGAGGCGACTCGAGGGCACGCTAGTGACCGATGCGTCGAATCGCAACCATTTGGTTGCATGTTAGTCGATCACAGAGCGCTAGACAAGCGGTTTTTGCGGCAGTGCCGTGGCGGCGTGTGGACTAGTCGGAGCTTGCCTGCCACGCCGTCGGACTGAACTAGCGGCTATGTGGGCTTCGCTACCCCGCCGCGATAAACTCAACGAGTGCCAAACGAATTTGTCGAGACATCGCTGACCTGCGGAGGACCGAAATGAATCAATCGCGCCGCGAATTCGGGCGGGTGGCCGGATCATGCCTAGCGTCGTTGGCGTTACGCCCTTTCGCGGCTCTCGCTCACGAGCCGGAAAGGCCGGCAGTTCCGCGCGTGCTGCTGACCTGGGGGGCGAATGGTCACGGTGATGGCCAGTTCGATATTCCGATCGGAATCACGGTCAATCGCCAGGATGAAATCCTCGTTACGGATTTGGGCATTTGCCATTAATGGGCATCGTTCTTGGCGATGTCACGAACCATTTGCCGCAGCCCGTTCCAAAACTCAGGAGTGACCGGCGTCAGCTTACCGGCATTGGCCGCTTCGATACCTCGCTCGACCGCCTCCATATGTTCATCCGGCACGTAGGGGATTTCGCCGGTCTTCTCCCGAAGAGCTTCAATTGCGGCCTCAAGGGCGGCTTCCTTGGACGGGTACAACCCGCCGGAAACCATCTTGTCCAGGTACTGCTCGTATTGTGGTGAAAGCTCGTGATTCATGCTGAATACCCTACCACGAAAAGTGAAGGCGGAGCAAGCAAAACACGAGGCCTGTAATCTCTTCTAGGCGGCACGGCAAACGAGACGTTGCCGGGCATAGGTACTTGCGAGCTATCGAAGCTTTGCCAAGGCACTCAACGCATTCTCCACTCGCTCTATCGATCCCAGGGCATCGACGAGACGCTTGGTAGCCTGCAGATCGTCGAGCGAAAGAGCATCGCCACGCCTGCCCTTTTTTCCGTTCGTATGCCCATTGAGCACGGCTTTAATGTTGCTCACCTGCGAAGAACTAACGTCGATTTTTTGGGCGGCCAGGGCCGCAATAATATCCTTTGACCGAGCCGTCGGCCCCAGCTTCTCAAAGGCCTCCCGAATCTTTGCTGCTTTGTTGATTTTGCTACGGGCCATTTTGTCTCCTTCATCACGCCCCATCGAATAACGACGTTACAAGCGTAATATACGACGATGAGAATTGGCCGAGAAGCAGGCCTTTTCCACCGTGTTATTCGTTACGACGCTAGATACGGGGAGGCGTGCAATCTTCCCTGGGGGCCGAGTGAGGAACGCCGAGGACGAAGGGCCGCATGATTTGTTTTGCGGCCCTTTCGCCCGCAGTGCATACCGGGGCAGTCCGCAGCGAGGCCTGGGCCCCAGGGAAGATTGCACACCGGAACGTCCATAAACAGCTTTCACATATTTGTGGACATTCGCAGTTTGTGGATGTAGTTTCTGGACGGTCATATCGCCGGACACGAGGTCAATCGCTCACCGTCCAGTAAACGACCGTTTTATAGACAACGCATGGTCATGGATGACGGAGCTTCTTGGATATGCCCGCGTATCAACCGCCGGGCAGGATTTGGAAGGCCAGCGGCAACGGCTCACGGCTGCCGGTGCTGCCCGCGTCTTTGAAGACGTAATCAGCGGCCGTAAATTCGAACGGCCAGGCTTGTCGTCGCTGCTCGAATACGCCAGGCCTGGCGATGTGCTGTGCATCGTCCGCCTGGATCGTCTCGGCCGCAGCTTGCGGGAACTGCTTGCAATCGTCGATACACTCAAGCAACGCAGCATTGGCCTGAAATCGCTGGAAGAAAAAATCGACACGTCATCGGCCGCCGGCGAGCTCGTCTTTCATGTGTTCGGTGCCGTGGCTCATTTCGAGCGTGGTTTGGTGAGCGAGCGGACACGCGATGGACTGGAAGTCGCGAGGAAACGTGGCAAGCGGATCGGCCGACCGATGCTCGACGAATCCAAGATCGATGCCGCCCTAAGACTTGTTGACGCGGGCCTAACCCCTACCCAGGCCTCGCAACAAGTCGGGCTGGGACGTTCCACCGTTTACCGCGAGTTGCAAACACGTGGCCTGGTGCAGAAGGAGGAAGCATGCTCAACCTGATGACGGTAATTTTTGAGGCACACCATGCCGAACGAAATCATCATCGCCGGTATCAGATTGCGGTTGGCCGCGATTTATTCGACGCATGGACAATTAGCATCGAGTACGGACGGGCCGGACGGAATGCACGGGAGCGACAATACGTGTCAGGCGATGCCATCCAACTTCGCCGCATCATCCGTGAGCGATTGCAGCGGCGTTTGTCGGCGCCGCGGCGGATCGGGTGCAACTATTGCATTAGCGAATTGAACGCAGCACCGGGCTTCGATACCGAAGCCTGGTTGCCTACTGACATCATTGCGAAATTTTCCGCTGCCTGATGCGTTGAACGAGTTGCGGGCTTTTTTCTTCCGCCACGCATGCGAACAATAATCGCCATAGGGATGTGAAAACCCCAATGACATGTTTTGCAATTCATTATCCGCAACACGCGTATTATGAATTGGAACCGAAACAACGCACGATGTGCGGCGGAAGATCGCGGAGGCATCGCCATGATGACAGTCAAGCAGGTAGCGGAGCGCTTGAATGTAAGCATGGGAACGGTCTATGCCGCCATTGAACGCGGCGAACTAAAATGCTATCGCTTCGGCCGCCGCAGCGGCACGATTCGCGTTTCCGAGGAATATCTCGGCGAATACCTGGCAAGCAGTCGCGTCGAGCGACAGTCAGTGGACACCTTGCCGTATCGGTTCAAGCATTTAAACCTGTAGGCTGCATCTTCGCGAGCTGGTCTCGCAGAAACGTCGGCCGCTTGGCGAGATGGCTGTAGCGGTTGGCGACCATGTGCAGGTTGGCATGCCCGGCAAGCACTGAAACGGTGATTGGATCGACGCCGGACATTAACGCCCGCGTGATCCAGGAATGCCGAAACACCGTTCCGCAGAGGTCTTTGACGCCGTGTTTGCGAAAACGACATTTGATGGCATTCCTCGTCCACGGTCTGCCTCGCCGATTACGAAACAGCATGCCTTCGGGATGCTGTGCGGCCAGACGTTTGCTGATTTCAAATGCCGTATCGCTTAAATAAACCACCCGCGATACCTGTTTGCCTTTCGATTTGCTGGGTGGAAAAACCCAGCGTCGTTCGGCCCGGTCGAAGTGCTTGGCCTCGACAAGGCGGATTTCTTGAACACGGCAACCCGTTTCCCATAGCGTCGTCAGCAAGTCCCGCTCAGCCTGATCGGTCGCCTTTGCCAGTACGGCGGAAAACTCGGCATCGTCCAATACCATTTCCCGCCGCGTCGGGGTTGGCTTTTCCAAACCGATCAGCGGATGAACGGTGATATAGCCTTGCTTGCAACCCCAATTAAAGACCCGCTGCACGGCCCGCATGGCACCATGCACGGTATTGGCAGCGGACTTGCTGTGTTCCTTCTGTACCCACTCGGTGACGTGATGCGGGCGTACCTCGTCGGCTTTCAATCGCTTGCCGATGAAAGCGGCAAATGACGCCAGGTGCATCCGATACCATTCGTAAGCGCCCGCTGCCCGCGAGGTCTGCACCCACTCAAGAAAGCGGTCGATCAGGACAACCGCCGGATCGGTGGCCCGGATCGTTTTCCGCTGCGTCATCAGGACGTGATATTCGGCGAAGGCCTCGGCCTTGTCAGGGCCAAGATTGATTTGCCGCTGGCCGATCTGCACGTACCAGGATTGGGTGAATTCGCGATAGAACGGTTTCGGTTCTTTGCGTGCTTTGCGCATGAAAACTCCTCCGTACTCTGCAATAACTCTGCAATCGTACGGAGGAGTCGTCGTAAGTCGAATCGGGGCGAGAGGATTTGAACCTCCGACCCCCTGCTCCCAAAGCAGGTGCGCTAGCCAGACTGCGCCACGCCCCGAATTGTTGGAACGGGTCGGCGAGCGAAGCCATGAGCTCGCATCTCGCTAACCCGACCAGTAGGAGATCGTACCTGAGAAAAGCCTCTCCGGCAAACGGGCTACCGGTGGCTGGACGCCCGATCGATGGCTGCCGGCAGCGGCACAACTGTTCCCGCATCGAAAATGGGGCGCCAAGCAGTTTCTTACGGTGACGACGTACTTCGAGCTGGCCTCGGCTGCCACCGAACTTGATTGGCCGCGTGTCTGAGGCAGTGAACCTGACCGTCCATTGGACCGGGCGGAGGGTTGGGCCGATTGTGTGAGACTTTGTCACGGATCTTTTCACCTGCCAATGCCAGCGAGACCGGCTAGCGAAATGTATCCGTGATGACTCCGGTTCATCTTTGGGAACTGGATCACCATTCTGCAGCGGCGAGCGGCAATAAGCCGATCTAACTCGGGACGTCCGCACGGAATCCGTGCAGGCGGTGACAGCGTCGCTACCGTTCTGGTTGCGGGGCTGCCTTTCGAGTACCTATCTCACTTCTTCATCGTGAACGGACCAAACCTTCTGGCGGTCCCGGGCACAATCTCGCGCGGAGCAACTCATGGCCAAGTCGAAGCGTAAAACGGTGGCACAAACCGTGGTCGATACCGCTGGTGTCGCCTTGCCGGCTCCCGTTCGCAGCGTTGTTGGCACGAAATGGGGTGCTCGGGCGGTGATTGTCGTTGTCCTGGCTCTGCTGGGAACCGGCGTCGCTACCGTCGACTGGGACGGCTGGCGGCCACGCTTGAAGATCGATCGCCAGCGGCTGGACGAAGTCCGGCAGGAAGTCCGCGACGAAGTCAACCTGGTGGCCGAGCGAGTCGGCGAAAAGCCGAAGGAACCGGAACCCGTCCGCCAGTTGGAAAAGTTCGAAGCCAACATGAAGAAGATCGGCGCGCGGATCACGAAGTAGATTGAGACATACCTGTTCGGACTATTCCGTGTCATGTACAGGTTAAATCCTAGCAAACTTGTAATGGCTGCCGTCGCGACCGCATCGACCGCGACTCTGCTTATCATTGGCCGCCCCACCTTGTTGATTTGCACCTTCGCGTTTTGGTTGCTGATGCTACTGGCGACAGGGTGGCAGAATGTACTGCGTACAAGTAATCGCAGTTGCAATTATGAGTCGGATCTGCACTGGGCACACGTCTCGCTGCTGGCCGTGGTGATTGCGGCCTCGCCTCTTCTGCCGGTAGTTGTCGTCGCCGGCATGCACCGATATGCCCATGTGCAATTCATTCCGTGGGTGCCACTATTGAAGCGCTAATGCCTGGCCGTTTCTCGGTACGTCGTGATGAAATCGGCGGTCGGATGCCTTGCTGACATGCTCGCCAGCGATCGCACAGTTCACGCGCCGCCGTGGGCCATGTGGGATAGGCGAATTCAAAACCTGCTTCGAGTAGTCGGCCAGGCACGACACGTCGGCTCTTTAGAATCAATTCCGACTCCGTGCGCATCAGCCATGTTCCAACCTCGACCATCCATTCCGCGGCTGGCAGTCCCAAGCGTGTGCCCCAGGCCGACCGCAACGCCTGCATGAATTCGCCATTGGGCAGTGGGCAGGGGGCAGCGACGTTGACCGCTCCGGCGATTTCATCGTGTGCGATCAACCATTGCACCGCGCGCACGAAGTCATGCTTGTGAATCCATGACATGTATTGCCTGCCACTGCCTGCGCGACCGCCGAGGCCGTAGCGTACGAGACGCAACAACAGATCGAACGTTCCGCCGCGGTCGAAATTCATCAGCATGGCCAATCGCAGTTTCAACTTACGAGTGTCAGGCGTCGGCGCGGCGTCGCATGCTTCCTCCCAGGCCCTCGCGACATCAATGCTGAATCGCCAAGTGTCGGGCGCATCAGGTTCGCAGCCGCCCAGGATGCCGGTTCGCTCATCGTTTGCCGCATCGTAGCGATGGGCGTAGATCGTGGCCGTGCTCATCTGCAGCCATGCCCGTGGGGGCTGCCGGCAGTCGCCGATGGCCTCCCCGACGACCCTTACGGAGCGGACCCGCGAATTCATGATTTCACGACGATTCCTTGCGTCGTAGCGGCAATTGACACTGCGTCCGGCCAGGTTGATGACGGCGTCCGCCCCCTCGAATTCGCCGGCCCATCCGCCGAGCTTTTCACCATCCCAGAAAACGGTTCGCCAGGGGGCTTCCTGGGGGTGGCGGCTGAGCACCACGACTTCGTCCCCCGCCGCATGGAAATGACGGGCCAATACGGTACCCACCTGACCAGTGCCGCCCGGTATCACAAATTTCATGACGCACCTCGGTTGCTCGGTAACTCGCACGTTGCCTCTGCCGTGCCAACCGCGAATAATGAGACCCTTTAACCGCAATCTTCCTCTGGGTTAGGGCACTATGTTCGAACGAAACGCGTTCTGTACCGTCCAGCAGCACATTCAGGATGAACAACGACGCCACTATCCGCATGCCAGTGGCGAGTTCTCTTGGATGCTCTCCGGCATCACGCTGGCCACAAAAATCGTGGCGGCTCAGATTCGCCGGGCGGGACTAGTCGACGTCGTCGGCAGCACTGGCGCTGCCAACGTGCAGGGCGAAGTTGTCCAGAAGCTGGACCTGCTGGCGAATCAGGCCCTGCTGACGTGCCTCGGAAACCGTGGCAACGTGGGCGTATTGGCCTCGGAAGAAAACGAAGACCCGGTCGTGGTTCTCCCTGATCCGCAGTATGGCAAGTACGTCGTGATCTTCGACCCGTTGGACGGCTCGAGCAATATCGACGTCAATGTCAGTGTCGGCACGATTTTTTCGATTTTCCGCCGCGAGCCCGATCCGACCAACAAACGCAACCCGCAGGACGATGTCTTGCAGCCTGGCACTCAACAAATCGCGGCAGGCTACGTGGTCTATGGCGCTTCGACGATGCTGGTCTACAGCACGGGCCACGGCGTTCACGGCTTTACGCTCGATCCCTCGTATGGCGCATACGTGCTAACACATCCGAATATGACGATGCCCAACAGCGGGCCGTATTACTCGGTGAACGATGCCAACCTTGCCAGTTTTCCCCACGGCTACTTGCGATTCTTGTCACGCTTGCGCGAAGGGGTGGACGGCCAGGCGTACTCGTCCCGTTACGTGGGCTCGCTTGTGGCCGACTTTCATCGCACGCTGCTCAAGGGGGGCATCTTTCTGTATCCGCCCACACAAAAGCATCCCAGCGGAAAACTACGTCTGATGTACGAGGCCAACCCCATGGCGTTTCTGGCCGAGCACGCCGGCGGAATGGCCACGGACGGCAAACAGCGCATCCTGTCGATTCAGCCTTCAAGCTTGCACCAGCGCACGACGCTGGTCGTGGGGAGCCGGCAAGAAGTCACGCTGCTGGGCAAAGTCCTGGCGGAAACAAAATGAATGAAAGCACGATTGCGCTTGTTCGAAGGGAGGGCTGCGCTAGCGCCCTGTCTCAACTGCGGAAATCTGCGTGGCAGGCGTCGCACGTTTTGTTCATTTGGCTTGTGGCACTTTGGGCGCGCGGCAGATCGCCATCCTTGGCCGCGGCAATGATTTCGTGGCATTGCTGTTCGAGCGTGTCAACGTATTGCCGGTAGGAACTATCGTCGGCGTATTCATAGCCGTCGGTCTTGATGACACGCGACAACACCAATAAAAGCTCGGCCTCGTGAACGACGGCGTTCCGATTCTTAGCGAAATCACCTTTGCTCGCTGTCCAGGGGCCCAAACGCTCGCGTAGCGATCGTTCCATTCGCTTCATCAGCGGAGGACGACGTGCGATGTCATGCCAAATTAGATCGCCTTTCGCTTCGCGCGGCTCGAGCGAACCGCCGCGGATCAGGTCGGTTAAGTCCTGACTGCGTATCTTGGCCTCGTTGAACGAATTGTCGGTGCCGACTGTACAGTTGTAGCCGGCCCGACCAAATAGTTCGCGCAAGCCGCCGGATTCTTTCTTCCAGCGCACCGATCCGTCGTATTGATCGATCACGCCGAACAGTACGGCCAGGACCGACAGATTCTCGCGCGCCGCGTTGTAACCGCCTCCCTTGAAGGTCGTGGGTGATTGCACAGCGGCAGCCAGCGGCTGCACTTGCGCCTTGACCTCGTCCTCGAGCGTCGATGCCGCGATTACGGCGGACCAGGGACCGTTTCCCGCCGCGGCCGCCGCCGACGATGACGGCGTGGCGACTGTCGTCGTGGCCGAAGTTTCGCCCGTTCCGGATTCCGTGGAGACTTCGCCAGGTCCCGGACCGGGCCCAAGTTTTTGCCGAGCGTCGGGAAAGAAGACTTCCAGAACAGCCCGATCCCATTTCGGCGGCGGGGCCAGTTTGCCGCTACGTCGTGCGTTTTGTGCGCGGCTGGGCGCGGTTTGCGCCGCCGCGTAATAGGCGCTGGCCACGAGTAACGTCATGACTGCGCAGCAAAGCCGTAATGCGCGACGTTCGAATACGAATGGGGGCATGGCCTGCGGAAACATCCTTCGTCGACGGAACTGATCGCCGCGCCGTCGGTGAGACGCGAATTTGATCGGAAGTGGGTGGACAGTGACTGGCCAATTCGATTATCGACTGGCGGTCGCAGGCCTACAAGTTACGACCTCGAATCTATCCGGTGACTTGGCTGGTTATAATGCAAAGATATGCCCTCAGATCCGACCAGCAATCGTCGCGAATTCTTGCGAGGCCGTGCCGCGGCCGATGCCATCGGCGCCGCGATTGACCGCTATGTGCCGCTCGGATCCACGGCTGCATCGCCGCCATCGGATGACGCGAAACCAGGTGACGCAGAACGCTACCTAATCCAGATTTCGCGCCCCGCGATGGCGTGTACGTTCGCCGTTTTTCTCAACGCCGGCCAGTACGAGCAGGGATCCGAAGCCGCGCTTGCTGCACTAGATCGTGTCGAGGCGCTCGAATCGCAGCTTACCGTCTACCGCGACACAAGCGAGGTCATGCGAATCAATCGTACGGCCGCGGCCGATGCGGTTCCTGTCGAATCGGATTTGTTTGATCTCTTATCGCTTGCCGTGCATGTCTCGGAGCAAACCGCCGGCGCTTTCGATGTCACGGCCGGTCCACTTGTGAAAACCTGGGGCTTTTACAAACGCTCAGGTAGCATCCCTAACGACGTTGAACTGCAAGCGGCCCTTGCTCGTGTCGGCAGCCGATTTCTCACGCTCGATAATCAGACGAGATCGGTCCGCTTTTTGGTCGAGGGCCTCGAGCTGAATCTCGGCGCGATCGGCAAGGGGTACGCCCTGGATCGGGCGGCCCAGGAGCTTGTGGCGGCTGGCGTCGACGATTTCCTACTGCACGGCGGGCAAAGCAGCGTGCTCGCGCGTGGATCGCAGGCCGGAACTGACGGTTGGATTGTCGGCCTGTCGGACCCTCTGCGTCCCGAGCGGCGCTTGGCCGAGATCTGCCTGCGAGATAGGGCACTCGCGACTAGCGGGGCCAGCAATCAATTCTTTCGCGCCGGAGGAAAGCGCTACGGCCATATTCTCGATCCACGAACCGGCTGGCCTGCCGAAGGAGTATTCTCGTCGACCGCGGTTGCTTCGTCGGCAGCCGAGGCCGACGCGTTGTCGACCGCGTTTTACACACTGGGGGTAGGGCCGGCCCGCGAGTATTGCCGCGAACATGCCGGGATCGGTATGGTGCTGCTCCACCCGGGTCAAGGCGGCAGTTCGGTGGAAATGACCACAGCCGGTCTAGATGAAAAGGACCTGCCGACCCTCAAATAGCTAACTGCCGCTTCGGCCGGCACGCGTTAACCCCCGCCTTTGTAGTTCGTTCAATTTCCCTATACTGGGGCGAAGCCCACCGGATACAATTGCACGTCCGGACGCGTACCAGGCGGCCACGCACGCGGCGGGGCCCGACATTTCATGCTTGAACTCCTCCAACTAGAGCACGCCACTTACCTCGGTATTATCGTGGTCCTGATCCTTACCGGGGCAGGTCTGCCGGTGCCGGAGGAGGTGCCCATTATTGCGGCTGGTGTAGCCGCGTATTACGGCCAAATGAACCCCTGGCTGGCTCTGGCGGCGTGCTTCGTTGGCGCCTTGCTCGGCGACTGCGTGATGTACGCCATCGGCTACCATTTCGGCCATAACGTGCTGCGCGATCATCCCTGGTGCGCCCGCTTTCTAAAGCCAGAGCGCGAAGCGCATCTCGAGGAGATGATCAACCAGCATGGCTGGAAGGTGTTTCTTGCCGCTCGTTTTTTGGTCGGCTTGCGCTCGCCGGTGTACTTAACGGCAGGCATCCTACGCGTCCCGTTTCGGCGTTTTCTGTTGGTCGACTTATTCTGCGCGGGACTGGTGATCTGCACCTTCTTCGGGCTGAGTTACCTATTTGCCGAGCGAATCACAGGTTGGTTCCACAGCATTCGAAATGCCGAGGTTGCGATTACCGTGCTGGTCGTCACGGTGGTCGCTAGCGTGGTCCTGTTCTTCTACATCAGACACAGACGCCGACTTGCCCGAATTCGCGTTAAGCGACAGTTGCGTTCATTGCGGCTGGGAACAAGCGAGGCAGCGACTGAGCGAAAGAACGCGGGCTGATCCCAGTTGCTTGGCGGACGACCATCTGGTGTTTCGCCGTGGTTCTGTTCACAGACTGGTCCGCAATCAATGCAGGACGCCGTAGCCATGAGGCGTTGCACGTTGCAAGCCGCGCGAATCTTTGGGGGCTTGGCCCTGGGCGTCGCGATATTTCTCGACGGCTCCTCGGCCTGCGGCCAAACGCGTGAAATGCACGCCAGCCTTGCTGGCCAGTTGCGCATCTTTCAGCTGCGCGTCATGTCGGGGCGAATCTCAGCCAGTGGCCCAACCACACACCGGAACCTTACGTCGAATACGAACCAGGATCGGTCTCGCGAGCGATTGACAATCGATCTAAAGGGCGGGCGCCCTGACGTTACCTACGAGCGAATCGCGCCGGACGAGCGATTCGTGATCGACATCGACGACGGCACCAAAGTCTCCGCCCAAATGATTCCGCGGTCGATGAGCGATCGCGCAGCGGTGAACTTTCTTCAGCCCGTCGATGGTCCGCTCGTACTTACTGTGTCAACCGACTCAGAGTCCAAGAGGTACCAGGCCGCGACCGTATGGCACCTGATGCTCATTGAACCTGAGGTTTGCCGTGAACACCTGCTTCCGCTTCTCGAAGTGTTGCGGCCCGCATGGAAGCTCGGAGAGCAGTCGGAGGAAATCGAAAATCTGCTCTGCCACGGGAAAGAGGGCCGCCCCGCGATCCGTCATTACAGTTGGCAGCAGTTGATTGGCGAACTGGCCAGCAATCGATACGTCGAGCGTGAGCGGGCCGAACGGCAATTGCATGCCTTGGGGCCGATTATCCTGCCATTCCTACGTAGCCAGGAACCTCCGGCACTCGATCCGGAACAGGCGTTTCGCATCCGACGCCTCTTGCGCGAGCTATCGCCTGACGCCGGCGAAGATACGTCAGAACGTGTCGTGGCGTGGTTGACCGAAGATGCATCGGTCTGGTTTGCGCTGTTGCGACGCGATGATGAAGGCGTCCGTTACATCGCGACGGAAAGACTTTCAGGCCTATTGAATACAAGGGTCGATTTTGATCCGGCTGCCAGCAATGCGGTCCGTGACCATCAATGGGCCGAACTACGCCAGCGCTTCAGCGCGGTCCTCGATTCGGTGGCGCCAGCGTCGCCTGAGCAGAAGTCCGACTAGCACCACTCGCACGGGCGAGTATCCTTCAGCCCCAGAGGGGCTGATTGAGCTGCCTGCCCGTGTCGAGTCCGGCAGTTCGTTAATCCCACCACCAGCTGCGGTGTTCCACAGCGGTCGGCACCGAGCGTTCGCGTTCGCTGTTGAGCTGTCCGCGCGAGTCGGTCTGCATCTTGTCACGCTTGATGACGCTCTGAACATCGACATGAACGCCACCACTTACGGCGGCAATTATGTTTGTACGCTGCACGACACGGTGATTGATCACGGTATCGACGGTCTGCGGAACGTTTTCTACGGCTGTGGGCAGCCCGGCATTGTCGAGGAAGCTGGTCGGATACCAACCCACATGCTCGGGCAAGCCTTCGGTCCTCAGCAGTTCGACCACCAGCGCCAGATCGAAGATATTCCGCAGATCAGCGTAGAGCGGATATTTGGCTGCGAGTGCGGCAAAGTCCTTGGTGAAGTTCTGCGCGAACTGTTGATTCAGCGCGTCTGCCTTGCCCGTATGCACTTCCTGTCCGGTTTCCGTGAGCAGTTCGTTCTCGCTGAGCACTTGCACGCCCTGACCACGAATCTCAAACGCGTCACGCTTGGCACTTGCTACCAGCGCGTCGTACTTCAAAGTAAACCACCATCGCAACACGTCCATCGGCGGTGTTTCGCCGCGCTCGACGCGCACCATGCTCAAGTAGCTGGGTACTTTCAGAGTTCCCGGTTCGAGACCGATGCCAATCAGCTTCATGTGATGATCGGCGGCCAGCAATACCTGCGCGACATTGCTATGCGGATCGATTCCTTCGAAAACCACATCCTGGCGCCCGAGCTGCTTGCTGATCTCTTCCAGCCATTTACCGCGTTGGCCCGGCTGCAACGTCGTGCCGCTCGAGGCGTTGGCAAACGCCTGGGCCCGCGCTAGACCTTCCTGCGTGGGTACGATCGAGCAGGCAAATTCGCCTCCCTTGCGCCGCAGCAAGACCAACAGGTGATCAAGCCGTACGACCGGCTGGCCGTCTTCAACATTGACGGGCCGCGCGTCGCGATCCAGCTTCCAGTCGCCCGCCGGACCGGCCACGACCAGGTCCCCCGTCTCGGGATAAGCCATGATGTATTGCACCCGCTTCAAGCCAGCGAATACAAGCATCTCCTCATCCAAGGATTGCCCAGCGGCAAGGCGAAGCTGAATTTCTCGTTCCAAGCGGGGGAGCGAGATTTTGCGCAATGGTGACGGTCGTCGTACATCATCGCTGACCATGTCGTGAACCGCGGCCAGCCGCTCTTCGGCCAGGAAATCAGCGTCGTCTACTTTCTTGAGGCGCCGCATCACGCCTTCAGCATCGACATACACGCCGTTTTGAAATGGTTGAATCGAGCCAGGTCCGCCGTTATCGTCCCACGAGTCGGGTTGAATCGTGGAGGTAATCATGTTCATCAAAGGGCCATACTGCGCGAAAGGGCTGCCGCCGCGTCCCTCGACATCGATCGGAAGCGATGACAAATCGGCAAGCAGCCGACTGCGCACGCGGCCATCCGTCACTTCCGCCGCTGTGGCAAACGCGGCAGGGCGCGCGCCGGATAAGGCCTGCGCTTTGGCAATTTCAGCAAACGAGTTATCGCGATCAACAGGAGACTGGTCTTTCGCCAATTCAATCGCCGGCCCGAACTCGCCCGCGGCCAATTGCTCGTGCAATAAGTCCGGCTGCGCATCCGCGGCCCCAGAGACCTGTGGTGCAAGTACCAGCAGCGCACCGAGAAGCATGCCCAGGAATACGCGGTGCGGGCCGAATGGCCGACGGCAATGACGCAATGGAAGCGCAGCCGATAGGGGCCGACGTAGCATGACGGTGTCTCCAGCCTCTGATCCGAAGTGTTGCGGACTATATGTGTTAGCGTCAGCGGGACGAGGCATTTCGTCAAGTAAATTCACCAACATTAAGATTTCGTAAGTTTCTCCTGAAAGGGTGTTTCCGCGCTTAACTTTGGCAACCGGCCAAGGCGCCCGCGTATTCTCGAGGCTCGCCATCCAAACGTCGCTTTGGACGGGGCTCTCTGCGCGCAAAAAAAGACCGCAGGCAAGATGCCTACGGTCTTCTGAATCCGATCGGGCCCGAACAACCCGATTTCAGGCAACTGCCTGCTTAGCCGCCGCAGCCGCAGCTGGGGGCCGGAGCGCAGCAGCTCGGCTCGCAGCAGACCGGGGCACAGCAGCTGCGATGGCAGCGACGGGCCTTGTGGCAGCAGCGGAAGAGGTGACGGTGGCAGCGCGGAGCGCAGCAGCTGGGGGCCGGAGCGCAGCACGAGGGCTCGCAGGCCGGAGCGGCACAGCAGCTCGGCTCACAGGCAACTGGAGCACAGCACGTGGGTTCGCAACAGCTGGGGGCGGCGCAGCAGCTGCCACAGCCGTGGCCGTAGCCGTTGATGCCCAACATACGATCCAGGAACTCGAACGCCTTCGCGTCCTGGGCCGGCGCCAGCGCGAAACACGCAGCCAACGCCAAAAGGGGAAGAGCAAAACGAATCTTCATGGGGAGGGTTCCTTCGCAATCACACAAGTTAGGGGAAATAGAGGCTACTTTCCTCTCCTGCCCGGTCGTATCGACGGCACTTTGCCGAAGGCGTTAACTGTGCAGACGTCTTTCTGGTCTTGCCGGTGCTATGCGGAGTACGGCTTGAAGGCAAATTGACGGATGTATGTGCTGGCCTGACGCACTTCTCGCGGCCCTACCCTGACGAATTCGTAGAATCGCTACGACCGCTTCGGCAGAACCGTCGTAAGCGGATCGACTCGTAAAACCGTAATGCACAACCTTCGCGCGTGAATGATGGGATCATTCCTGCGCGCCCTGTTTCGAGTGTTATGCTTTGGGGATGCAGTGCGCACCATGTCCCTGCACTGCGCGAGTCAGACCCCGGCCGTTCGGCCCCCGATCGAGATACAAGTTGTTGGGAAAGCACCTACATCGCGCCGTTTCGCGTGTGGTGCGTTCGACATTACTTGCTTCGTTGAGACGACAATTCCCGCAGGAGAACCGCTAATGTCAATGCGCGCGACGCCGACCGACGGGCTGTTGTATTCCTCGCTGGCATTTGATCCCGATCTGGCGCCGCTGGTTGACCTGTTCGTCGAGGATTTGCCGGATCGGGCCGAAATCCTGCTCGATCGAATGCAAGCTTCGGACTATGAAGGACTACGCCGCCTGGCACATCAGATGAGCGGCGCCGCGGGAAGCTACGGCTTCCAAGATATCACGATCGAGGCGGCCGCACTCGAGCAAATGCTCGTGCAGCACGCTAGCGAACAAGACGTCGCTGCGGCGGTGAATTCGCTAATTGACGTATTACGACGCGCACGCGGTGCCCATGGCTTTGACCGCGGCGACAGCGCCCATTAATCGACCGATAGCCGCTGGGCGCGACAACGTTCAGAGTAACGCTCGGTACTACTTTTGCGGAGCACGGGCGAGCGCCTGCAGGTAGGGAACCGGCTTGGCGCCGAGTGCGTTTAGCACAGTGCCCCCCGCCGTGAAAACGTGCGTTACCCAGTCTGGCTTTCCGTAGCGTTCCAGCGCGGTGCCCCCTTCGCCGCCGCCGATGTAAACCTCGATACCGGCTTCCTTCATGCGCTTGAGCTGTTCGATAAAGCGTCGCGTTCCTTGCTCGAAGCGTGGATCCTCGAACATCCCGAACACGCCGTTGTAAAAGGCCACCGCCGGCTGTGTACGCCCCGGCTGGTTGCGGACGTTCGCAAGAAACTGGCCGATCTTCAATTCGAATAATTCGCTTGTGCCAGGCCCGACGTCGAATTGCTGCTGACCGGGACCGATCGTGGTAGAAACGCTGCCGTCGGCCAGCACGAAGTCGATCGGTAGAACGAATTCAATGCCTTTGGCCTTGCCGGCCAATAGCATGCGACGCGCCTGTTCGACGCGCTCGGCCGGAATGAAGTACGGCTTATCGGCATGCGCGGGATCCTCGGCCACTCCAAGCGAGAAATCGTCACCCTCGGCTTGGGCTTCTGCCTTCTTCAACGCCATGGCCAGCGAACCGGCGGTAAAGACCCAACGGATCGTGCCGCGCGAAATCATGGCTTCGAGATCGTCCAGCTTATCAGCCTTCAGTCCGCTAAAGACGACCAGCTCCGTCGCCAGGCAGCGGTGCATCGGACCGTCGAACTCCTGGGCGACATATTCTCCCAGCGCCACACGTTGCATCCCGGCCGGAGCAATCGTACTCGATGAATCGAGGCTGCCGGCCGATAGCGCTTCGTTGATGTAAACCTGGGCCACGTTTTCACCAAGCTGATTCGCGAATTGTGCCAAATCTTCGGCCAGCTTCGGTGCATCGTCAGCCGTTGCTTCCCATAAGACGCGCTCGATCTTGTAGCGGCGCGTATTGTCGAGTACCAGGATGGATCCGGGCCCCGCGGCGCGAATCGCCGCCACGGCCTGGGAGGAAACCGCCTGCTTGGTCTCGTCCCACCAGTCGGTGATAAGTTCGACTTTGGTATCGAGCAATTCGCCGAGTCGTTGCGCCACCGCCTTGAGCGTTCCCTCGGGTTTGCGACCGATATGGCCGAAGATGATTTGCTTCCAGCCGCGCTTGCGCCCGAATTTCAACGTAGGCACCATCGAACGCAGGCGGATGTCTCCTTCGCCGATCTTGGCACCGGGCTTGGCATCGACGTCTCCTCGAACGAGCACGGCCGTGCCGGCAGGCACATCTGCAAGTGATGATAGCCGCGGGATCGATTTGAGATAGTCTTGCAATTGTTGGGCCGGCTGGTACTTGTCCGGATCGATGAGTGCCTGACACCAAGGAATCAATTGCGCCGCGGTAACCGACATATTGCACACCCTCGTTTAGGAATCGCCTATTGGCTGCTGTGCCTTGCGAGACAACATATCACACCCACCTTGGGCGCCGGGAGGGGGACCCGGTCGCGATGAACCGTAAGGTTCGGGCAGTTCGAATGAGTCGAAGAATTCCCGTCCGCCGGCGAATGACTAACCGGTGGCGATGAACTTTGCGCTCAAGCAGGGGGGGATCGTGATGAATCAACCTAAGAAGCACGTACGCTACTCCGTTTTCAATTTTTTTTCCTTTGCACTTAAGACTCCGGAGCAGATCCTGGTCGAGACGCAATGGACGACGGTCGTGGTGCTCGTTGGCGTAGCCCTCTTCGCCCACAATCCGCTGCCGCTATTTCCCGCAGCCGTATTGCTCATGGGGCTATATGGGTATAGTTCCCGCCGTGCGACCCTGGCCGAGACCGCGCCTGCGGTCGAATATGACCAGGCATTGAACCCCGCGATGCCGCAGGCGACGGCGCAGAGCGAGGGGTAAAGGACGCTCGTTATCTGTTGCCGTTTGGGATAAATGGATTTGGACGTTAGCACGCCCGTTGCGGTGCGCGGGTTGTCTTGGTCGTTTTCACTCGCTATTCTCCGGAGCGGCAAGCCTTAGCACCCCCCGCGCGCCCGCGCATTTCCCAACGAGCATGCGGAATGCTTCACGACCATCGTTTGTTCCTTCGCCAATTCCGCGAGAATTTCGAGACCACGGGTTCGATTGCCCCCAGCAGTCGGTGGCTTGCCCAGGCCCTGGCACGGTTTGTTCCCGGTGGCGCCGCGCCGCGCCGGATTCTCGAGGTGGGTCCGGGAACGGGAGCCGTCACGCGGTGGATCGTTCGAACGCTCGGACCGCATGACACTCTTGACCTGGTCGAGATGAATGACCAATTCGTGGCCCATCTGCGCGAGCTCTTTGAAAATGATCCGGAACTACAGCGATGCGCGTCCCGAGTGCGCATTCTGCACCTGCCGGTGCAGGAACTGCCCGTCGACGGCGGCTACGATGCGGTTGTTTCCGGGCTGCCGCTCAACAATTTCTCCGGAGCGCTGGTCGAGCAATTGCTCGCGGCTTTGGTGGGCTTGCTGGCCGAGGGAGGGACGTTGTCGTTCTTCGAATATATTGCCGTTCGAAAGGTGAAGCTGCTCATCAGCCGTGGCGATGAGCACACCCGATTACGTACGATCAGCGAGCATCTGGACCAGTTACTTGGCCCTCATGAGTTTCGCCGCGATTATGTGCTGCGAAATCTCCCCCCGGCCTGGGTACACCACGTGCGGATGGTGCAGATTTAGCGATCGCGAGTGCTGAGCCTACGGCAATCGTCTTGAGATGCGTGGGCACGCGAGCCGTTCTTGTCCGTTCCCAGGCATGAATCTATACTAGTTAAGTCCAGAAAAGCCGGCACGTTACGATTGCTTCAGGTGAACGACATCACGTTGATCGCCGGCTTATTACCGACGACCAAGGAAGGCGAAAGGAAGGTTTGCCATGCGCTTGCGCGCGAATTTGTTGGCTCTTCTTACGATTGTGACGATTACGGTTCCGACCGCCGGTTGGGCGGAAGAGCCGACGTCAGGCGAGGCCACCAAGTCCGAGCAAACCGCGGATAAAAAGGACACTCCCGATAAGGAATCCGCCGCCAAGAGCGCCGCGGAAGAATACGAGCTGCAAAAGCTCTTCGCCGACACGCTCGACCAGGTCGAGCGCAACTACGTAAAAAACATCAGTCGTCGCGAGCTGATGGAAGCAGCCATTCATGGTGTGCTCGGAAAGCTCGATCAATACTCCAACTACATCAGCCCTGAAGAGATCGGGCAGTTCAAGACCAGCGTCGAAAATCAATTCGGCGGCATCGGCATTCAGATCGATCTAACGCGCGATGGTCGATTGGTCGTTATCAGCCCGCTGGTGGGCAGCCCGGCCTATCGCGCCGGTATGCAGGCCGGCGACCATATCGTGGCCATCGAAGGCAAGCCGACTGACGACATCCGCAGCGTGCAGGATGCCGTAACCAAGCTCAAGGGCGAGCCGGGCACCAAGGTCACGATCACAACCCTGCGCCCCAGCACCGGCGATCGTCGTACGCTGTCGATCGAGCGCGAGTTGGTGCATCTGGAAACCGTCATGGGAGACCAGCGCAAAGGGGATGATAGCTGGGACTTCATGCTCGATCACGACCGTAAAATCGGCTACATCCGCATCACCAGCTTCAGCCGCGATACGGAACACGATTTGGCCCAAGCCTTGGCCGAACTGAAGCGAGAAAAAGTTCGGGGCTTGATTCTTGATTTACGCTTCAATCCCGGGGGGCTGCTAACGTCGGCAATCGGCGTGGCGGATTTGTTCGTCACCCAGGGCAAGATCGTGAGTACCGAAGGGCGCAACACCAAATCGCGCAGTTGGGATGCCCAGGAGGAAGGAACTTACGAGGGTTTTCCGATGGTCGTCCTGGTGAATCGCTACAGCGCCAGTGCCAGCGAAATCGTTTCGGCCTGCCTGCAGGATCATCATCGGGCACTCGTCATCGGCGAGCGCACCTGGGGTAAGGGGAGCGTGCAGAACGTTATCGAACTGGAAGGGGGCAAGAGCGCACTGAAGCTGACCACGGCCAGCTACCAGCGTCCCAGCGGCAAGAATATTCATCGCTTTCCCGATGCGTCGGAAGCCGACGAATGGGGCGTTAAGCCGGACCACGGCTACGATCTGAAGCTCGATGAAGGAGAGCTATTAGGCTTGATGACTTATCGTCACGATCGCGACATTCTGCTCGTGAACCATCATGGTGCCAAGGACGATGACAAGCCCCGGGCGATCGAGAACAAGCCGGCCACGCCACCGGCGGAAAATGTCGCCGACGAGGGAAAGAAATCCGTCGAAGAGAAGCCAGCCAGCGAGAAGCCCGATGTTCCGGCTGAGGGAACTGAGAAGACTGCCGCCAAGAAGTCGGCATATGTCGATCGTCAGTTGCAGAAGGCGCTTGACTATCTAAATGGCGAATTGGCGAAGGCGAATTAGCCAATTTCGCCACACCCTGCCTCGTTCGTCGTTCGTTGAACAGACGAAGGGCGAGGGACGTTGCAAGGCGCTTTCGCCCCTTCACCGGCAGCTTTGCGGCATGGCCAGCCGCTCATTGGCGATGCGCCCCACTTCCCGTTTATTCGTGTCGGAATCACAATGCCGATGACGCAATTGCCTTTGGCCCATCCCGCTTTCCATAGTTGCTTGGTTCTTGAATGTATTTATTGACGATCGAATCCACGTGCGATGAAACGGCCGCCGCGATTATCGGCGATGACCTGCAGGTTCGTAGTGCAGTCGTTGCCTCGCAGGAGAAATTGCACGAGCGTTTCGGCGGCGTCGTGCCTGAAATCGCCTCGCGGGCGCACCTGGAACGGATGCTACCCGTGATCGACGAGGCGGTGCGCCACGCCGATATCTCGCTCGCCGACATTGATGCGATCGCCGTAGCCACTACGCCGGGCCTGGCCGGGTCGCTGTTGGTGGGGCTCGCTGCCGCTAAGGCATTATGCGTGGCGTTGGACCGGCCGTTGGTGGCGATCAATCATTTGCACGCGCATGTTTATGCCTGTCGGATCGCCGCTGGGCGCGACGTCTTTCCCTGTATTGGCCTGATCGTCAGCGGCGGACACACGAGCCTGTATCGCTGCCGGGATCCGCTCGCTTTCGAGTTGCTGGGGGGAACGATCGACGACGCGGCCGGCGAGGCCTTTGACAAAGTAGCCAGCTTGCTCGGCCTGGGCTTTCCCGGCGGCCCCGCTATTCAACGGGCTGCCGCGAACGGCAATCCGCTTGCTTATCGTTTTCCCCGCTCCTTCCTTCACGAGCCGCGGTTGCAATTCAGTTTTAGCGGTCTCAAGACCGCGGTGCGATATTGCCTGGCCCCAGCGGGGACGCCGCTGCCGAACGTTGAGGAACTCAGCCCTCAATTCGTTGCCGACGTCGCGGCCAGCTTTCAAGAGGCGGTGGTCGACGTGCTGGTGGCGAAATCCCTGGCCGCGGTGCGCGAGACGGACTTCAATCGACTGTGCGTTGGTGGCGGAGTCGCAGCGAATGCCCGCTTTCGCGAGCGGATGAACGCGGCGTGCGGCGAGCGCGATATCGAGCTGCACATCGCTCCGCTGGCGCTCTGCACCGACAACGCCGTGATGGGGGCCATCGCCATGGAACGGCTGAAGGCCGGATTGGTCGAGACTCTCGACCTGGACATCATGCCGGGGCTAGTACGGTAAGGATGCTGCGCCTGGCGAGGACAAGGCGCGCAGGAATTGGCAGAAGATTTACCGAGCGCACGTTTAACAGGTGGCCTTCGCCGGCGACTACTTAGAAGCCGCCCGAGCCCGAGCCGCTTGAGCCGCCCAAACCGCTGCCGCCGCCAAAGCCCGAACCGGACGTCCCGCCGCCGCTCGTGCCGCTGGAGCCCGTAACGTAGTTAAATGTGTTCACCTGGCTGATACCCGAGAAGGTTGGCAGTGGGCTAACGCGCACATAGCGCCGATCGTGCAGTACAACGGCCGGCATGACGCTCATAGACGCACCAGACGGCAACACGGTAATGACCGGTTGATAGCCAACCGCACCACGTAGGAAGAACGGAGCGAATGCGGCGCCGCCAGTGGCCGGCCCAATGCCTCGACTATTCAAAAAGTCTGTGAGCGTGCCAGGATTCGCCGCGGCCGCGAGCTGCTGTCCCAGGATCTGCTGGCCGACATGGACTTGCTTGGCGACCGCCGTAGCGAGTTGTTGCTTTTCCACGGGTTCCAAGCGGCGTCCCCCCTTCAGGTCGAAGACGATCAAGGCCTCGTCATCCTTTAGTGCGATCTGTTTGTGAATCCGCGATTCGAATTTGCTGAGATAGTGCGTGTAGATGTCGACCGTCACCTTGCCCGTCGTAATCTTGCCCCACGAGCGCTTAATTAGTGCCCGATAAACGCCGTCATAGCCGGTTGGGCAAACGTATGATTCCGAGGCCGATACGGCGGACTTCTTATCCAGCTTGCGCGAACCATCTAGCAAAACTCCGCCGCCGACGGTACGCGGTTCGCGTGCTGAGCAAACGGTTCCCCCCGGCTCTTCTACCACCAGGTCGACATCAGCCTCACCGGACCAACTGACCACCAGCACCACGTCGCGAATCAGGGACTGATCGAGCTTTTGTTGATAGGCATCGGCTTCGGCTTTGCGCCCCTCAGTGCGTAACCGGTCGAGCGTGGCGGCGGCAACGTTGTACGCCTCTTGCCAGACACTCGCTTCTTTGTCGTCCCAGGCCAGGCTGAGAATACCGACCGTGGCCCACTGCAATGCGTCGAGGTCGTCCAGCTTCTTGGCAATGCGCAAGCCCAACACGTACGGACGCGGCGCGACCGGCATCGCGACCGATAGTTGTCGGAAAATTTGCAGCGCGCGTTTTTCCAGTCCGATTTCGTCCATGTACTCGGCCAGATAGAGCAAATGATCTGGGCCTTGCACGAAGTCGACTGCCGACATGAACGTCCGTTCGATATCCGGCAGCGAGCGACTGTCGGCTTGCATCGCCAACCCCATCGCCTCGTACATCCAAGGCTGCGGCTGTTGGTTCTTGATGGCCGCCATGATCAGCGCGACGACTTCCTTGTACTTCTTTTCGCCCGTCAACTGGCGAACGGTTTCGCGTACGGCTTCCGGCGCCTCATTATGCGTGGCGAAATAATCATTCCAGACCGTGTCAGGGTCGCCGCCGGCTGGAACCTTGATGCGCGTGGCGTGCTTCGTGGAGCTGGCGGGCTTCTCATCACTCGCGGACTTGGCATCACCAGCCGGTTTCTCATTGCCGGCGGGCTTCGTGGCGGCCGTCGGTTTTGAAGCGCTGGCGGATTTGGAATTAGGAAGCGTTACGCTCGTTGCCTTCTTCGCCGGCGCCTTCCCTTCCGGTTCAGCAGATGCGGTGTCAGTCGCGGAATTTTTGCTGTTAGCGGACTTGGTCGGCGTGAGCTTTAGATCGTCCTTGACGGCAAACATGCCGCCGCCACCCATGCCGCCCATACCGCCGCCACCCATACCGCCACCCATACCACCCATGCCGCCGCCCATACCACCGCCCATGCCGCCACCCATACCACCGCCCATGCCGCCGCCCATGCCGCCGCCCATACCACCGCCCATGCCGCCCATGCGAGTCATGACCGGAATGACGAGGTCGGCGACGGGATAGACGCGCGTGGTCAGAATTTCGTCCGCCTTTTCCTTCGACGTGATCTTCAGCACCTCGTCCTGGACGACGTACGTTAGATCGAACTCTTCCAGAATCAGACGCAGAGCGCTGCGCAGGCTGATGCCCTTGACGCTTTTGCTCACCGGTGCCGAAGGATCGACCGCGGCATCGGTCAGGCCCTTGGCGTCGAGTTGAATCTCGATTTCATGCTTGCTCTTGATGTAGTCCACAACGTCGGAAAGCGGTGTGTCGGCGAACTCGAGTTCCGTCGTGTTCCCTAACTCGCGATAGATCTTTTCTTCCGAGGAGCCGGGCTGATACAGGCTGACCGCTTCGGCGTACTTCTTGCGACGCTCGGTCTTAAGCATCCACTCTTCGGCCGAGGGATAAATGATCGGCGGTTCGTCCGACTGCGGAATGTGCGCCACTTCCGTCGCGTACAGCATTTCTACGACCCCCTTGTGACGACGGCGAACCAACTCACGCATGTCGTACACATAGCCCATCGTGCGCGCGACCGTCGGCGACATGGCCGTGGCCACGGCGTCGCCCGGCTCGGGAGTGTTGCGTAAAGCCGGCGGGATGTTGTGAGCGCGATCCGCTTCCTCTTCGGCTGCGCGGAACTGGCGTTCATCCAGTAGCGACTCGAAGCGGGCCAACAACTGATCCGCCTTTTGCTGATTGATGACCAACTCGCGATTAATCTGCTTGCGCGCGTCGGCCTCGGCCTGAACTTCCTGGGCGCGCAAATCACGTTCGACCTTCTCCGACGCACGGCGCGACGCGTCCTGTAACGCGATCTCGAGTTGCGAAGCCAGCTGCGCCCGCTGTCCGGCATCCAGCTCAGGTGCCTTGCGAACATGTTCCAATTCGAGCTTCAGGTTATCGATTACAATTTCGGGGTCGCTGGCCATGTGCGTACGCGCCTCGTTGATCGTGGTGCGCACTTCGGTTTGCATCGCTTGCTGCAATACGCGACGGTCACGGTCTACGACTTCCAATAGTCCGCCGTCCGCTTCCGCATCTTCCGCGGGAGCAGACTCGGTACCGTCTTCATTGAGCTTCGCGAACTTCATTGCCGGCGCCGGCTTGTCGGATTGCGCTTGCCGCTCGGCGACGCGCACGATCGCGCTCGCCTCGGCATCGGCGCCATTTGCCTGCAGGGCTTGTTCAGCGAGGCGGCGTGCCTCTTCGGTATTACCCGAGGCGAGGGCCACGCGTCCCAAGCGATTCAATCCTTCGGCGTCTTCGGAGTACATGCGGCGCAACTCGTTCAGGCCCTGGGTGCCTAGCGCTGGCAGGGAAACTCCGCCGTCGCGCTGGGCGGCATCCACCAGCGGCGCGAGAAACGCGAAATCGGTATTGGAAGTTGCCGCGGGAACCTGCCACTGCAAATCGGCATTTTTCCCGTCGGCATCGGCTGTCATTTTGATCGTGGTCGGTTGGGTCAGGCTTCCTTTGCCAACCACAATCGTGTCACGGTCGTAGCGTAGCGGCAGGGGCCGTTTGCCCGACACTGGATGCAGCGAGTTCGGCAGGGTCAGGCTTTTGGGCCAAATGACGGGCGTCTGTACGGCGGCCGCGAGCAAGTTGCCGAACTGCGCGCCGGTGTAATTCTCTCCGTCGACGGCCATGACGCCGCCCGTTTGATTGGCCAGGCACGCCAACAAGGGAATATCAACACGTGGCCCCACGGCGTAACTATTGACCGGCACATGCTGCGCGGCCAAGCGGTCAACCAAAGGATGCATCGAATCGCTGACCAGCAGATTGGCGGTGCTCATACCGTCGCCGATGTACAGTGCGGCGCGGCCGCGCGCCGCCCCTTTCGCGTTTTCGAACGAATCCGAAGCGGCCGTCAGCGCACCGGCCATATCGGTCGCACCCAGCGGTACGCGTTCGCGCAATGCCGTCAACGCGGCGCGGGTCTCGGCGCTGTTGGGACCTGCAAATCGATTCATCAGCGGAATCGCATTGAGATCGACAGCGAATAGTTGCACCTGATCTCCAGCGGCGAGTCCGGCAAGAGTTGCGTCCAGTGCCGCCAGTGCCTTGTCGCGGTACGCGCCGGTCTGGCTGGCCGACGTATCGAACAGAATGACCACGTCGCGTGGCTTGGTCGCCGGACGAGGAGTCGTCGGTGTAAGGCTCAGCGAAAAATAGTCTTGCCCGTCTTTGGCAAACGAGTCGAGACGCGCTCCCTCCTGCTTCGGTGAGTTCAGATCTGCCTCGGGGCTTTTGACAGGCGCCGCTCCTCGCGCGATCATAGCGCTTGCAAGAGCGAGTGCAGCCCAGGCACAGCCAACACACAACGATCGACTGCTCATTGTCATGATTGAAAACTCCCCTAGAACGCGGCGCGGACGCCGGGGGCCTCCGTGTTCCGTAACGGGTGCCGTCACAGTAGCGTGATATGCGGCCGGAAATGGCCGTAGCAATACCAGCCTTAAGTGTATTCAAGCGGCTAGACTTATGCCAACGAAAAAAGCCCGCCTTTTGCCCTGGGGAGGGGCAAACAACGGGCCTTTATCACGCTAACGATCGCGCCGCCCCGATGAGTCAAATCGAGGGGTGTCGCGGGGGCGAGGGTAGTCCAAACCGCGCGAGTCGCCATTCTGCTAGCGACGGGGGCTGGTTTTGCTGCCAAGCTCCGAAAATACCGACCCCCACCGGCCGGTAAGAGCCCACAGAAGTCCTACAAAGCGATCAGCGTTCCGCTGACCCGAATCGCGCTTTTTGTCGAGCGGTCGCCTTTCAGGTCATTTCGGTTGGCGGCGTGCTCTGCTTGTTGGACGATCTTCGGCAACCAAGAAACCAGTTCTCGTGAGGCCGCGGCAATCGTGGCATCACGGCCGGCGTTCAAGAAACGGATCAGGTGCCACGCTGTCCGGCCAGCCTCGCGGCAGAATTCCGCCAGTGGCAGGTTCGATCGATCGTCACCCCAAACGGCGATCGCGGGATTCGAAGGTACCGAGCAATCCCCCCAGGCGAACTCGCACCGGCTGCTGTGCTCGATCGCGTGGCTCCAGACCAGGCTGTCCGGCACGCCACCAAAGGCCGCCGCAGCGCCGATCGCCATTTCCTCGCTGGTCACCGGGGCATTGCTGACCTCGGCGGTTGAAATTGCTGCTTCATCGCGCCAAGCCATCTCGTCGCCAGAGTAAACCTGCAGGGCGGAAAACTGCCCTGCCAACGCCTGACCGCAAGGCCAGGGACCGATGATGCAGCCGATGAACTCGGCGTCGACCGCTTCGACAGTAGCTTCGTCCGCTGCAAACTTGCAGACCGACTCATTGGATACAGCCGACGAAAGGTTGCCGCAAGCAAGGTCGCAGGCTGTTTCGTCGTCCAGATAGATCACCATCACCAGCGGCATTCCCTGCATCGGCATGACAATCCAGCCTTCGGCGCCGGGCACCGGAGAAGACGCCTCGGCTGGCTCGACGTCGGCGAGGGATGTTTCCACATCGTTCGTCAGCAGATCGTCTGCGCAACCAAGACTGCCCGGACATTGCCACCCGTCGGCTGCTTCGTCGATATCCATTCGGTAGACGTCGATCGGTCGGCCGGTGGATTCATGCCCCCCGTCGGCGAATCCCACGGCCAGCAACAGCGTTGCGAAAGTGCCAAAAAATAAGAGCAAACTCGCTCTGGAGCGACGCATTCGTAAATCTCCAGTGGATAAGAGATCAACTTAGGGGGGGCGCGCCGCAGCCAATCTTGCCGCAGTCAGAGCGCCGCGTTGGATAAATCAAGGTTGGTAAACGTATCGGTGTTCGTAGGCTGGGGGCATTAGGCAAGTGGCAGGCGAAGCGGTTATTCGCTTTGACTTTGCGTATCGTGCGAATGCGCGAGAGCCTGCGCGAAATGCCGACTTTGCCGGGCGATGCCGCGATACGCGCGAAGCCAACAATCAAGGCCGCGCGGCTTTGGCGTTGAGGGCAACGAGGCCTGCTTTGCTCGAGAATCGAACGGTCCGATCCGCCTGCCGGATGCTCTCGCACCGTCGCGCCGAATTGCTTATCGTGTGCGGCCCACGGTAGTTGTGGCCACGTCTTTACCAGGTTGTCGCGTTATGAAGAACTACGCGCTGTGTTGCCTCGTTTCCGGAATTGTCGGCGCCTTCGTGGCCAGTTATTGGCAGGAAGGAATCGCAACAACCAGCGTTGAAGCGCAAGAACCACGGCACGGCAAGTTTCAGGACGCCGAGATTGCCCATCGGATGCCGTCCCCGTTACCGCCGGTTGCGCCTGTCGACGAATTCACGCCCGAGGAACGGATCAACATCGCCGTTTATGAAAACGTCAACCGCAGCGTGGTGAATATCAACACCAAGGTGCGGACCGAGGCCTTTTTCTTTCTCGAGGTCCCGACCGAAGGAATGGGCTCTGGGTCAATACTGGACAAGTCAGGGCATATCCTTACGAATTATCATGTCATCGAAGGGGCGAAGGAGATCGAAGTCTCGCTGTTTAACGGCAAGTCGTTCGTCGGAAAGCTCGTCGGGGCGGATCCCAGCAGCGATCTGGCCGTGATTTCGATCGAAGCTCCGCCCGAACTGCTGTATCCGGTTACGATTGGCGAGTCGTCGCAACTAAAAGTCGGACAGCAGATTTACGCGATCGGTAATCCTTTCGGCCAGGAGCGATCGCTAACCACGGGCATTATTTCGAGCCTCAACCGTTCTCTGCCCATTCGCAATCACGTGCGGCTGCGTTCGATCATTCAAATCGATGCCGCGATTAACCCTGGCAATTCGGGAGGCCCGCTCTTAGATAGTCACGGTCGGCTCATCGGCATGAATACGGCCATTGCCAGTCGCACCGGGCAAAGTACCGGCGTGGGTTTCGCTATTCCTGCGAGCACTATTTCGCTGTTTGTGCCGCAACTGATCGAGAAGGGGCGAGTCATCCGTCCGGAAACAGGCATCACGCGCGTTTATGAAACTGAACACGGACTGTTAGTCGCCGGGTTGGTGCCCGGCGGCCCGGCCGAAGCGGCAGGCCTGCGCGGGCCGCAGCTACGCCGCGATCGCCGCAAGCAGGGGCCGTTCGTACTGGAGACGCAACAGGTCGATCGCTCGGCGGCCGACCTGATTACGGCCGTCGATAACCTACCGATCACGACCGCCGATCAATTCCTCTCGGCAGTAGAGAGTAAGCTACCCGGCGATCAGGTCTCGATCACAGTGCAACGGCAAGGGCAGGAAGTCGTGGCACATTTGCGATTGGTCGAGGCGCAATAAGTGCGACCAAGTGACGGGGGCGAAGACTTCACCGGTCTCGACCCTAGGATGATGCCGCAAGTAGCGGCACGCGTGACGGGTTTAACCCGTGTCGCTCTCTAGAGGACTTCTCGCACATTTTGCCGCACCGCTTCATGTGCGTCGGCCCGCATTACTGCGTGAAATTCCTGGTTGCAGGACAAGCAGATGAATCGTTGAACTGCATCCAACGGTATTGGATGACGTAAGGGCAGTTTAGTTCCGCAACGCGGACACGCTTCGATGGCATCGACCAACAGGCGGTGCAGATCCTCGGCATCCCAGAAGCGCGGCAGGAAACGGTCGATTCCCAAATTGGCAAAGTGCCAGGCGTCATCTGCTTCGCTGCTGCCGATGACGATCAAGTCCGGCCGGACGGCGCGCAGTTCGTCCGCGAGCAAGCCCTGATCGAGATCCGCGAATAGACAATCGAGAATCGTCACGCCGATGTCGGGCTCGCTTTGCAAGATAACCTTGGCGTCGCAGGCATTCCCGGCAAGGTGCGCGGCGTAACCTGCGGCGTGCAGAGTGTCGCCGGCCAGCTTGGCAATGGTGCGTGATTGAGAAACGACGAGCATGCTGCCAGGCAGCTGAGGTCGTCCGTAGTTCGTCGCCTGGCGAACCGCGCCGGCCACCTCGGTCAGTGAGAAGGGCTTCTCGATGAACGAGAATACGTTGGCTTGTTCAGCCCGTGCCTTTAGCTCTTGCGACGGAAAGCCGGTAATCAGGATGGTCTGCAAGTTGGGGTTTGCAGCGCGAACAGCTTCTGAGACCTGTAGTCCGTCGATCGGACTGCGCAACATCCAGTCGGCGATGAGCACACTCGGCAACCAACTCGTACCGAAATCAACGGCGGCCTCGGCCGTAGTAGCTGTACGGACTTCGTGTCCTTCACGCGTCAACCAGTCGCGCAGAAACACACCATACTGTGGCTCATCGTCGACGATCAGCACGCGTGACATGAGAGTTCCTTTGCGGCAGGATGGTCAGGCGAGCGGATGCCCGCGGCAGCCCGGGATCGAATACATCAGAGAAGCATGTTGTTGGTTGGGCTATCCACTACAGAGCTTACAAATTCGCGGCGTTTTCGTCGAAGCCGATTTTTTCTCAAGTTGCCGATTGTCGTGAGCTTGCCCTGAATCTCGGAGCGATCGACCTGTGAGTCGATCGAACGGCTAGGCGGCATAATCCTTGACCCCACGGGCTGGGCCATTACGGCAAATTGTTGGACGTATCCTTGCGCCGCGGCGATTCCTCAAGGCTTAAAGAAGCCTCCGGAATCACGCATTACCAAGTTGGCGAATCCCGGAGGTTTGGTAGGGCCAAGAGTTTGATTCGGGACAGCTAGAGACGAGCGCCGAGGGGGTTAACAGGGCGGAGAAAGAAATGTTTCACAGAACCGCTTGACGAGTCCCGACGTATCAATACAATGACCGATCCCAGCCACGAGCCTGACGCAAGTCGAGCGAGTGGCGGGGAGAGTTTGATCTTTGACAATTTGGTAGTGATCCCAAGTTAATTTTTTCAGCCAGCACAAGACTGTGACTGAAGCTCGGGATGCGTCTTGCTGGAGAGGTAACTCTCCGGGAAGAGGTATTGCGAGCGATTACTTAATCAGACCGTTTCAGTTTGGATTAACAGCTCCGGTCGAATCGTTGCGGCAAGTAGACTTCGGTCTGTGTGACGTAAAGGTTCGGTCGGGTTAAGCAAACAACAATTGAAGGGTTTGATCCTGGCTCAGAATGAACGTTGGCGGCGTGGATTAGGCATGCAAGTCGAGCGAGAAGCCCCGCAAGGGGTGGAAAGCGGCGTAAGGGAGAGGAACACGTGGTTCATCTGCCCTCAGGTCCGGGATAGCTGCGGGAAACTGCAGGTAATACCGGATGACATCTCCGGATCAAAGGTGTGATTCCGCCTGAGGATGAGACCGCGTCCTATTAGCTAGTTGGTGGGGTAATGGCCTACCAAGGCAATGATGGGTACCGGGTGTGAGAGCACGACCCGGCTCACTGGGACTGAGACACTGCCCAGACACCTACGGGTGGCTGCAGTCGAGGATCTTCGGCAATGGGCGCAAGCCTGACCGAGCGACGCCGCGTGTGGGATGAAGGCCTTCGGGTTGTAAACCACTGTCAGAGGGGATGAAATGCGTAGGGGTTCTCTCCTACGTTTGACATAGCCTCAGAGGAAGTACGGGCTAAGTTCGTGCCAGCAGCCGCGGTAAGACGAACCGTACGAACGTTATTCGGAATCACTGGGCTTAAAGGGTGCGTAGGCGGCGGCGCAAGTTGGGTGTGAAATCCCTCGGCTCAACCGAGGAACTGCGCTCAAAACTGCGTTGCTTGAGGGAGATAGAGGTGAGTGGAACTTAGGGTGGAGCGGTGAAATGCGTTGATATCCTAAGGAACACCAGTGGCGAAAGCGACTCACTGGGTCTCCACTGACGCTGAGGCACGAAAGCTAGGGTAGCGAACGGGATTAGATACCCCGGTAGTCCTAGCCGTAAACGATGAGCACTGGGTTGAAGGGTCCTCCATAGCCCTTCAGCCGTAGCGAAAGTGTTAAGTGCTCCGCCTGGGGAGTATGGTCGCAAGGCTGAAACTCAAAGGAATTGACGGGGGCTCACACAAGCGGTGGAGGATGTGGCTTAATTCGAGGCTACGCGAAGAACCTTATCCTAGTCTTGACATGCACGGATTAACTCCTGGAAACAGGAGCCAGGCCTTCGGGTACAACGTGCACAGGTGCTGCATGGCTGTCGTCAGCTCGTGTCGTGAGATGTCGGGTTAAGTCCCTTAACGAGCGAAACCCTTGTCACTAGTTGCCAGCGCGTCATGGCGGGGACTCTAGTGAGACTGCCGGTGTTAAACCGGAGGAAGGTGGGGATGACGTCAAGTCCTCATGGCCCTTATGACTAGGGCTGCACACGTCCTACAATGGCACGCACAAAGGGAAGCAAACTCGCGAGAGCAAGCAAATCCCAAAAAACGTGCCCCAGTTCGGATTGCAGGCTGCAACTCGCCTGCATGAAGCCGGAATCGCTAGTAAT
>DASYDW010000005.1 GCA_036499395.1 Pirellulales bacterium | reverse complement strand
ACTGGCAAGGACAACGTCGAATTGATACTCTCGGGCATGGTGGCGTACTCCTGGGGAATTGGGTCCGTAATCAACCAAATTCAAACCCAAGTACGCCGCCTTTTTCAACTCAACTCATCCACAACTTTCGGTTATATCTCTTAGTCCGAAGGCATTGCGCAATGTGATTGGCCTTTTGGGTTTCAGCACGCGTTGCGGTCAGGATCAAGTTCGCTTCGGGATTCCTGAGTCCTTGCCGCGCCCAGTCCTGTGTCAAACGATCCATGGCCGCTGTCCGGTCGTTGGCCACAGTCAACAATCCGCGCTGGGCATATTTGGCCAACGCAGCTGGCGCGTTACCTTCGCCAAGATCCTTAACTGCTTCACGCGCCCAGGATTCCTGTTGCCGGCGAATCTCAGTAAGTTCGAAATGTCCGATTCGTCTTGCCAAGCCGGCCATGGCGCCGCCAAATTCGATCGATTGTGTTTGGCGAGGATCGCCGCAATAGTTCAGTTTGGCGCCTCTTTCGAGCAACTCGCGCTGGAGCTCCTTTAATTGACGCGTACCGGCTGTAACCGCTTCCTCGATAACGAAGATCGACTTATGATCAATACCGAGATACGATCGCCCTCCTTGTCGAATCGATTCTGACTCCTTGCGCAAGCGAATTAATGTCATGTCGATGGTGTCGCTTTGGATTCCGGCCTCGGCCGCAAGTCCGACCGCGGCCTTCCCGGTATGCGCGGCGCCATAAACGGAGTAACCCTCGGATTCCCACACCTCGCGAGCGGCGCGAAGCAATGTTGTCTTTCCTGCACCTGGCCACCCGCTAAGGATTTGCACGGCGCCCGGTCGGGCCGTCAGGTAACACACCGCATCACGCTGCTGCGGCGAGAGATCGGGATAGTGCGCCAAAACCTTGTCGATGGCTTGCCGATTGACTACGTGAGAATGGTCGCGCTGCGCTACTTCCGCTTCTGCAAGTAGAGACTTCTCAAGCGCCACGATCTCCGGCGTCGAAAACAGCGGTCTCTCTTCTTGATATCCAAGGCGCACGATCGCTGGAGATTGTTCAAGGGCGCGATCAACGGTCTGACAGACCATCTGGGCAGAAAGTCCTTTGCCCTGCGCTTCCTCAGCTACAAAGCGAACTAGGTCGAAGTCGGTAAAACTACTCTTGTGCTCGGTTACGCGATCGAGAGCCCGCTTTAGGACCGTCGCCTGCCGTATCTCGATGTCATCTCGATACGGCGGCACGTGATTAAGGCATTGGGCGACCTGGTCAGGACCGAAGCCAAGAGCTTTGAACTGTGACTCCCACTCTTCGACGAGTACCGGAAGCGGAACATGGACTTTCGCGGACCGGGTAGCTAGGGTCGCAAAAGCGGCGGCCCGAGCGCTCGCGAAGCCACCTTCTGAGAGTCGCGCCTCGATCGCCTGTCGGCGGGTGGACATGGCGTCGACGACATTTTGAGGTACGCCTTCGATCGCGAAGCCAAAGGATTTGCGAATGGGCGTCATCCCAAACCGTTGCTCGCTCAAATAGGCGAGCTCTACACGGAACAACGCACCCATTGCCATTTTCAATTGTGGTTGAAAAAGCGATTGCTGATCGAGGGCACCAGAGCGGCCGTCCGACGCAAATGCGGGCCGATAAAATATCAGATGGGCATGCGCGTGGCATTCGCCATCACGATTCTCCATCTGCGGGAATGCACCAACCACCATTTGTGGCCGTTGACGATCGGTACCTTGGGTTCCGAATCGAAGAGTCGCGCCATGCTTTTCCACGAAAGCGATCATCGGCCGGGCAGCGTCTACCATTAGAGCCGTGACATCGTGAGATCGCTTTTTCCACATTGAAGCCAAGAGGATCGACTCCGTCTTGTCACAGTTTTCAGTAAAATCGATTCCATACCATCCATTCGTCGGTCCAGCATTGCGGATGAGGGGTATCCCTTCAGGTGAGTAGCCGTAAAACAGTCGCTCGTGCTGTTGCTGAGTAACCGTGCCACTGAGGCCAAGCAGCGCGCAACCACTACCAAGCCAAAATCCCGGCGCATCTGGATTCGCAAAGAAGTATTTGTCGCGGTAATATGGCATGTTTTTCGAATCGATTCGGTTGGAGGTAATCAATGCGTCGTACCTCCTTCGATTGGATTCACGGGTCCCAGATGACTCCGCACCCAATCGAGCGCTTCTGCTGGCTCTGCATGTCCTGCATCGCATAGCAACGTCAGCGTCGCGAGGCGGAGCTGGTTTTCGAGTCGTGCGAGTCCCTCGGTCATCTTCACTTGGGACGTGTTGCTTAAGTGCTCGATGACAATTTGCCGTGACAACTCGCCGATCGACATTTGGCGTTCGGTAGCCTGAATGGCCAATCGTGCCGCTAGAGAGTCGTGCAAGCGGAATGCAATCGTTTTATTCTGATTCGCCATAATCCATGTATTCATTGGGAGATTCGATTAGGACCGATGCGCGGCAGTGAGGTACTGATATCGCCCAGCGATGGCGACACGCATTTCCAACGTCCAAACGGCCTAGTCTGTCACGTGGTCGTTAGACTTAGAGCCTATCGAATACCAGCAACGTCCTCGCTGAAATCGCTCGCATTGACAGCGCTTCTCCGGTTTTCGGATAGGTTCTTAGCTGTACGCGCGTTTGTTGTGCGTGCGACTGCGACCTTGGACTTCGAAGCGTGACTAGAGTCGGGCGCCGTCGCGGACTTCACCGCGGCAGCGAGCTTCGACTGTTCGATGGCAGAAGATCGCGACGTCGTCTTTACCTTCTCATGGAAAGTGTGGAGGGATGCGCGTAGTTCTTCAAATCCTTTGACGTATCGCTTCATCTTTGCCAGATGTAACTGACGCTGCTGTTCATCAACTTGATTGGGAACACTCGATAGATGAGCGTCGAGCCTCTTCAAGAATAATGACGAGCGTTCGAGGTACTGTTTGAAGGCGATCAATTCTGCTTCCTCTGCCTCAATGGCTGCCATCTCGGCCCACGACCTTTCCGACAACAACGACCAGGTTTCTGCAAGCTTGAGGTAGTCCTCCTTGATCTCCGCATATGGTTCCTCAGCCGCGTATTCCTTGAAGAGTTTGGCGGCCGCGAGGTAGGCTTCTGGTGTCGTGTAGTGCGAAACAAGCAGACGCTTCAAGCTCGCCAGATACTCGACTTCATTCTTTAGAATATCTTGCGAGGCCGCAGAGAGAGCGCGAACCAACGGCTGCATTTCCTGAAATACCTCGTTGGCTCCGTGCTCGCTTGCGCTTTCAAAACGGTCGACAGCCTTCTGTAGACTGTCAATCATGCTTTCTTGGCGGCGTGCCAGATCCTGTTCCTTTGTTGCTATGAACTCTTTTAACTCATAGGCCTGTCTGAGCGGACTGTCCACCCCTTCTAGAGGTGCTGACCACGCCAGGGATGTGGCATACAACATGACGACAAGCAAGATGAGAGGACGCAAGAACACTTCGAGCAAGCTAGCCGCCCAGACGAGTATTTGGTCGGTACGCATAAACAACGCTCCACTATTGTTTGTAGGGATTATTTGCCAACGTCCACCACAGTCGTGGCGTTGGCTTAGCTGTAGCGACTGTCGTACGTGTTGTGCCTCCAGCTGGTAAAGCATTCACAGCCCAATGGCTCACACTTGCGGCGAGGATGCCCATTGAAACCGCGCCTATGACGCCGACAACTGCAATCTTCTTAGTGGTCTTAAGTCGCTTGGTTAACCTGGCGCGGAGCCTGTCGAATGCCTGCACGGTGGTAATTGTTCGGACGTTCGTTGGGCAATTAGCAGCGAAGTCGGCTGCTGTCACACGCTGAAGCACTTGGACCCACTCTTTGGCGGTCGGGCGCACATGAGGATCGCGATGACCTCCCTCAAAGCATCGACGGAATAGCCTTCGCACCTCGGCTGGCAGTGCGTCATACGGCGGTGCCGATTGCTTTGGGCGATAATGCGGAACGCCGCGTTGTGCATAGGGAAATACGCCGTTGCGAATCCGCGTGCCTAGTGGTGGTGCGTTACCAGATCCGCTAAAACCCGCAGCGAACGGATGAAAGCCGCGCATTAGTAGGCTGAAGATGATCACGCCGAGACCGAACAAATCACAAGCTACTGTTCGATCGATCGATGAGAACGACACGCCTTGCAATTCTGGCGGCGTGTACTCTGGCCTACCAACATTGCATCTGTAGACTTGCCCACCATCTTGCACCTGGAACGAATCGACGTCGACAATCACCACACGGTTTCCCGCGGCCACCAAGACGTTGCAGTCATTGACGTCTGCAATCTGTGAGTGTGATTGATGAACATTGGCGAACGCTTCTGCGAGATGACGTGAGATGCTCAATCCGTCCTTGAGCGACAACTTACCATTCCGTAGTTCGCGATAAATTTGAAATAGTGGTCTAGCATGAGAGACGTACGGCATCACGCATCCGATGCAAAGTGAACTGTCTTTGGACGAATACAAGAGTTCCTGCGGGGCGCAAATGCAAAACGTCCCTGTCGCAATCTGTAATCTGCTACGAAGTGCCTGGAGCTTCGCTTCGCAAACGTGCTGTACATCTTTGGGAAGTTTGGCCACTCGGTCAGACTGACCCTCAATGGCACAAATCGTTCCCTCGCCTCCCTCATGCAAGGGAGGTAATTTGATTTCGATGGGCCTCCGCCCTTTTCCGGCGAGTGCTTTCATAGCTTGCCCCAATCTGCAGGTGGTAAATCGACCTCTTCGCCAACAACGGAGCGACTGATCGCTTGCATACTCGCGGCTACCCAGCGAAACATCGCTCGATAGTTCGCATGCTTGAGAGGCAATGGCTTACGGCACGATAAGCTTGCGAGCGCGCTCATGTCGGCTCCGTCGACCCCCACAAAAAAGAATGCGACACGGTCTGCAGGATTCGGCGCGCCTTCAAAGTCGGCAATCATCGCTTTGGCGGCATCAGTGAGTTCCGTGTCTGAAAATGCGCCATCCGTGATTACTAAGACAAACGGCCGGGTTGAATCGAGCTCATGGTGCTTGTACAGGGCAAGCCGCTCTTTGACGATCTCGCCTGCCTTCAGTAAAGCGCCGAACCCTGGCGTCATACCGATTGCCTTGAGATGTGGTGATACAAACTCTGATGCTAGAAGGAATTCCTGAACTACCCGGATTGGGCCAAAGGTCACGATCGCCACCTCAACGCGCTCCGACACCAGAGCGTCCGAAGTAAGGATGGACGCGAAGTCAGCCAAGCCTTGATTGACCTGAGCCATAGAGTTTGTCATTGAAATGGATGTGTCGATCAACAAAACGCAGGGCGATCGCGACTCGGGATTGTCATGCAGCGGGTTCAGCCGCTCCACTTCCGACCGTGGTTTCGATACAATCCAGCCTTTCATGACCATGAGAGTCTCCATTCGAAAAAGAGAAAACAACCGCGAAACGCGGACACGATGATCGTCGATGGTGGGGGCTCGCAGCAATTCTGCGATAAGCTTGTCGAGCGGCGCGATAATGCCGGCCGCCGGGTGCGGAAGGTGATCCACTCCAAGGATGCGACGTGCCTGACGCCACTGCCGATAGCGGGCGTAGTAGTGCCGACGAATCGGATCCAGCCGCCTGCGCCGTGAAATGTCCCCGTCCTTCATGGCTGCCTCCAAGATTGATTTGAATACGTCGCCTCAAGCTGATTGCCACGACACCCTCAATCTCTGTTACACAGCGATGGGATCGCTTTTGGGCAAGATTCTGAAAAAAAACTTTCTGGAGCCAAGAACGCAGGGTCCCGAAAGCTTGACCAATATCGAAGTACGCGCTAGTTTCGCCCGATGGATCCGGCTAAAAGCACAGAGTCAGAGCGTCAGCCACTAGACGCAGCTGACGTAGATATGCCCGCTTTTTGGGCAATTGTCGGCTTGCCGCCGCCTTGTTGGGAGCCCGACCAGGCTTCACCAACTGTCAACCGACAACTCATTCAGAGGGTTGTCGCGCACGAGTGCACCGACGCTGAGTTTAGTTATGTGGCGTCACTTGCAATAAGGTTTCGTCCCTGGATGCAAGAGCTCCAGCAGGCAGCCATCGACGCCTGTGATACTAACTATCGCCGAATATCTGATGCTCCCGACGCTTGAGCTGTGCAATTGCTCTCTCTTCGATCCCGCGCAACCTTTCGACGCTAATGCCATAGTGCTGGGAAAGCTGCTTACGAGGCACTTTGTAGACCAATCGCTGCAGAAGAATACCGAGAGTGTAAGGGTCGAGTTTGCCGAAGGCCATCGCCACGAGGTCCATCCGCACAATTCGTTTCTGCTCTTCAGATGAATATTCATCCTCAAGTTCATGTAGAGGTATGTCGCTCCTACGAACTCGGTAGGAAAGACCTCTTCGCTGATCGCTCAATACAAGATTGTGGAATACTGTTCTTAGCCAACCAAAGAACGTGTAATGCTCATACAGGTTAAACAGTGACCTCGGGGAGCGCTTCAGCATCGAGTAGAAATCGGCCAGAAAACAACTGATGATCTCTTCCGAATCATTCTCCCATAGTCTCTTTGCTGCGTTAGATCGAGCGATAGCACGGAAAGTCATCTGAACCCAAGAACTGTTTGAAAGCTTCTCAATTATGTCGTTGGCATTGTCTTTCGGGCTTTGCAAAAGCGGAAGAAGTGAATGCTTCAACCTAAGGTCATCCGGGTGTCCACCTCTATCTGCCTCGGCTAATAGATCGCTGACGTTTCCAGGCAGATTGAAGGTGGCTGCTAACAGGAGTTCAGGAACAATCGAGTGAGTGGCATGCTTTCCATATATCTCGATCGGATTTGAATCAAACAAATGGCTTCCGTACACGGCGCGGGCGAGATCGTCGCGGGAAATATATTTGACGCAGAATCCTGCCAATCGCCGTTCAGCATCTCTCATTTCATCTGCTATCCTTGGTTCGTGTTTTGATTTCCAGAACAGATCTTTCAAAAAGTCCACTCGGAAGCACGTCGCGTTCGCGACTGCCGAAGTGACGTCAATTGCTCGGGGAGCGATCTCCACTGCCTTCATGCCAGCCAGACGGGCTAGTCGGTCGTCAATGATTCTAGGAATAGCCTCCGCGAGCGCCCTGGCGCCTCTGTTTTCATTTGTGGCATCGAACCATTTTAAGGCCGCGTGCACGACTGTCCGCCGATGATGACCAAGGGCGAGAGAAGCGGCGTCTAAGACGATTTGGTCAGAAACGCGATGCTTTGCAAGGATCCGCAAGGTTCTCGTGTCAAGGATGTCCGTATTTTTGCCTGGATCATTCCAAACCTTTCGAAGCACCGGCAACAGCGGCGCCGGAAACTCATCTACAAAAAGACCTCGACGCATCGAACGGTAGAGTCTAGGAAGTCTGTGTGGGAAGGGCTTTTCAAACAACTCTCCGGCGAGATCTAGAAAAAATGAATGTTCCGGATAATGCTCGATGAGCGCACTCGTAGCTGCGCTCACAACATCCATATTTGGATCGTCGACCATTATCTCCACGAGGAAGGCAATCGCCTCTTCATTCTCGTTTGGTGCCTCCGCCAATGCGCTCGCGATGGCTGCACGATGGCCGGAGGGACCATGCGTTAAGCGCATTCCCTCGGATGACAGCCATTCCAGCAAGTCTGCGGCAATGCCTTTTCGCTGCGGCGCACTATGGTTGACTTGATGCTCCGGCCGTAAGTGTTCTTTGTACCATCGACGAAAGATGTCAAGAGGCACTTTATCAATGGCGATCTTCACGAATTCCAGTACGCGATTGCGCAACGATTCTTCAGGGCTGCATATCATGCGGAACAAAACTGCCGGGCGAATATCCAACAGCAATTCCACGCATTCCTTCCAGGCAGTTTCGCTCTCAGTCGAACTCAGGAAATCTACAATTGGCTTCAGGGCAGCATCGCAATCGAGTGTTGTCCACATCTGGGATGCGATCATTCTGCGTGCCGCGGCCCGCATAAATGAGCTCTCTGAACAGAATATTGGTAGGACGCAGAATATGGGACTTGGATCAACGTCATTGAGCGTTAGTTCGTCGGATGATTGAGCCAGTATCCACCGTGCCGCAAATTCCTGCGGAAGCGGGTACCCAGTGATCAACGCCTCGGCAAAAGGCCAGAATTCCTGAAATCCGGCTACAAGTTCGCAGGTATCTGGAAGCATAGTCGTCCCCTCAAGCGTCTTAAGGATCTCTTCCCCTTATACACAGGGGCCGGGACAAAATTGGGCGGAATTTATTCCGAGCAAACTGGGCAAAACGCGCAAAACAAAGCTTTTGCGGCATTGGTAACGATTCGCCTATTTGCGGCATCGACGAATTCGTTCCGTCTGAATGAAGAACCCCTAGCGGCGGTCAACGTCACGAGCGTCCCATAGCCTGGGGCGCCTTCACCAGGGTCATCCGTGACCATTGTTGCTGGGCGATTGCTGTCCCTCAGTTTGCAAAGTCGTGCAGTCGCTTCGTTGCGGATCCCAAGACTCACCGGAGGAGATCCACACACCTGAGGCACTATAAGTGCTGCAAGTGCAATAAGGCCCTTGCAGAACAGTGAAGACGATGAAGGAGACAAGGATATGGAGAGGACTGAACGAACCAAACCCGCTTATGAAGCCAAATTGAACGGCGTAAGACTCGCCGTCTGGGAAAACGAGACTGACGGCAGGCGATGGCATTCGGCGGCGCCGTCCCGGCGTTTTGTCGACCCGAGCAGCAAGGAGCCAAAGTACACCGCCACGTTCAACGGTGTCGCGGACCTGTGCTTGCTCCGCGAGGCCATCAACCAGGCCATCGACTGGATGAACGGTCGAGACCTTGGGGGCGATGAGGAATAAAAGCGTGTGGCCCAGAGGTGGCGGAGAGACGGCAAACAATTCTCAGAAACCACCAAAGGGCCGCACTTTTTGGATGATGGACCAGATGGAGAAACAGAACAGATACAACGGCTTCACCAACTACGAAACGTGGGCCGTATCGCTGTGGATGAGCAATGACCGAGCAGCATTCGACTACTTTCGGACGCTCGCTTTCGTGACACTCTCAACCGAAAAGTCGCGAAGCACGAAGGAGTCAGCGCCGGAGGATTCAATACGTTCGCTGGCGAATACGTTACGGCAAGAATTTGAGGAGCGTTCACCCGTTCGCGAGCATGCCACCGTTTATGCGGACCTGATGAATGCTGCCTTATCAGAGGTTGATTGGTACGAACTCGCCGACAATCTTTTGAGTGACCTTACGGAGGACGAAGAAGGATGAACGACATCATTTTTAGCTACACCCGCGAACAAGCAATTGCGGACGGCGTTTTGATTGACGTTTCGAAGATGGCGGCGGAGGCAGGATTTCGCTACCCCGTCGCCTTGACACAGGCCGTATGGGGCGACTGCGTCGCTGTAAGTAAGGAGGATGAAGGTCAAGACGAGCAGGGGCGACTGTGGGACATCCTGAACGTGCTTCGGTGTAGCATCCGCTCTGCTGGCGGCGGACAGCTGGTTCACTTCGACGTGTTGGTCGCCAAGGGGGGCAAACCGCCCCAGCCGATTAATCTCAAGGCCCATTGCGGCCCCGGGGACGAGTTGGAGCCAGTAATCACGGTGATGCTGCCGCATGAAGATTAATCCACTTGTCGAATTTCCGCAGTCCCCAAGCCAATACGCTAGGCATCCGCGAGCACTCTGCGCGGGTCGCCCCGTCCCTTGGCTTACGAGCATTCACGCAACAGAGGGGAGAAGTCTTTACCCCAACATTTCGGAGGAAGAATGACCAGAGCCATGCCGCGCCGTCGGCTGCCGGACCATATCGCGGAGGCGATGGCAGTAATCTTGGACTATGTCTGGCAGAAGGAAGCTCAAGACTATTTGTCGAAGTCTCGGGAGGAGCAAGAGGGGCACATTTTCACCGACGTGCTGACGGTACGACAATGGTTGTCAGGAGTTTCCAAGTCTCGCCGACGGGAGTTGAAACGATGAATGGCA
>DASYDW010000004.1 GCA_036499395.1 Pirellulales bacterium | reverse complement strand
CGGAGGGCGAAGGGTTACTCTTGCGGCTTTTCAAACGCTCGCGAACTTGCTCGCGAGCGCGGTGTACGTGGCTCATGGCCGTGCCTGGAGGAATCTGCAGCGTGACGGCGATTTCGGCATACGACAGTTGTTGAATAATCCGCAACAACAGGCATGCCCTCCCCATGTCGCTGACTCCTTGCAGGGCAGCGATCACTTCGTCGTCGAAATCCATCTGCAGCTGCGCGAGTCGTCCATCCGTGCCGACCGTGGCATTCGTTGTGGTGGTATTGGTGGTCAGACGTGTCCCCACGCGATCGAGTGCAACGGGATCGGTCGGAAGGGTGCTTTGGCGGTTGGTTTTTCGGGCATGGTTCAGCGCCGTTAAGCGCACGATTTGCGACATCCAGGCCGCGAAGTTTGTGCCGGCGACGAATTCGTCGAGTTTGCGCAACGCTACCAAGGCCGCTTCTTGCACGATGTCGTCGGCTTCGGTCCGGTCACCTGTAATTGCTGCGGCGATCAGCCAGAGTCGTTGATACGACCCCGTCAAATGCGCCGCGAACGATTCCTCATTAAGCACTGGCAATCGCCTGCGCCATACGATCTGCGCCTCAAACAAGTCGCAACGGTCCGACTCAATTTCGCTGGTAATGGCCGCATCATCGGCCGGAACAAAAATAGGTGCGTAGCCGCCCGCCCGCGGCGACCTGGGCTGGAGGGCTCGCCACGTCAAGAACGGCTACGCACCGCAGCCCCGCTGTACACGGAGCCTGGATTTCCCTTCCGGCAGGCCAATTGTGCTGGTTGCCATACACAGATGTCTCGCCAGAGGGGATTTATTGCAGCAATTCTCCGAACCGGTCAATTTTGCCGCCCGTCGGCTCATTGGGCTTATCGGCCCGGCGCGCTGACCGGTTCGGCGCCGGCGCGCGTCGCCAGGGCCTGGTACACCTGGCTGTCGAGCGAGGTGGGCAGAAACTCGACGTGGCCATCCGCATAGAGAAAATTCACGCCGGCACCGTGCAGGCTGTAATACTCGTTAATTTCACTGTTCGGACTTCCTGGCCCCCCTGATCCTGTATAGCCAAGCACCATGCCGGAACTCGGCTTCAAATGAGGGAGCGAAATCTCCCCCTCGCTTGGGTCAGGAAAGAGCGAAGCGCCAGTCACGGCTCCGACCCACGTCCCTTCGCCGAGCAAATAGGCACGCTCGCCGACGGCGATCGTTTGTGAGCTTCCGTCGGTAATGTCGGCAAATCGCGTCCGGCTATTGCGATAAAAGATTCCCGCCCCAACTGGACTGGCATCGCTTGGCCCCATCATGCCCATGTAGGGCGCGAACGACACCTTGCAGATCAGGCGCGTGGGATTGCCGTTTGCGTCGCGCACTTCGGCCGGCCAGGCCGGGTAGAGAATCTCGTTCGCGGGGCAAAGCAATGTGGGAATGTTGGTTTTGCACGATGTGGCTGCGGTGGTCGCGGAATTCTCGATTCCCACGGACATGTCGAGCGTGCTCCAAAGCGCTGTCTGCTCGAGTTGCGGCAGGATCATCGAGCACCAGCCCCAGCCAGGCCCTGTCTCGACACCGGCCGCCGAGATATTCGTCAAATACCCGGGCGGAAGCGTGGCGTACGCGTCATGGTAGCTGACCAGGGCCAAGCCGATTTGCTTCAAGTTGTTCGCGCATTTCGTTCGGCGCGCCGCGGATCGCGCCGCCTGCACAGCCGGCAGCAATAGGGAAACAACAATGCCGATGATCGCCAGGATGACCAGCAATTCGACGAGTGTGAACGCGCGCCGCGACCGTCGGGCCCGCAGCCCGCGGACAATCGATTCCTCGCAGCAAGCCATCCCCGCGTCCTCCGCGCAAGCGCCCCGTTCTCGTGGCCCGAAGCGCTCGCCCATGACTTTGCACGAGAGCCCATCTGGCGCCGTTTGTAAGGTACGAGCCGGTCTAGCGCGCGGATGTGCCCCGAAGATTACAGTTTGGTCATCATATTCGTGCCTGCGAGAGAACTCAAAGAGTTTGGCGCGCGTGCCGGACAGAATCGGCAAAACCGAGGCGGATTGCTGCCCGAATCAAATCCTCGAACGCTGCCTAGGCCCCGTCCCTGAACACGTGCAGCGACTTGCGCAGAGCCCGAATTCCCAACAGGATCCTCGTTTTCGCCGTGCCGAGGGGAATCGCCTGCTGCTCGGCGATTTGCTGGTGCGTGAGCCCGCGAAAATACGAGAGAGCAATGACCGATCGCTGCTCTTCGGGCAGCCGTTCCAGTGCCAGGCGGACTCGCTGCGCCGACTCGAGCCGCACCAACTCCGCGAGCGGGTCGGTCGTCTGGGCCTCGGTGTACACGAGCGCTCCGTTTGCGTCCGGTCGGCGGCGGCGGACAAAATCGAGCAGTCGAGATCGCGCCAGCAGCATCAGCCACACCTCGGGCGAGGACCGTAGCGGCGAATACTGCGCGGCCGACCGCCAAACCTGGTGAAAAGTCTCCTGCAGAACATCCTCGGCATCCGCTCGATGTCGCAGGGCCCGGATCAACACCCCCAGAATTCGCGGCGCATGGCGATCGTAGAAGGCGGCGTACGCCGAACGGTCCCCCGTCACGATGTCCGCCAACAACTGCTCGTCGACAGCGTGGCGATTCGCACTTTGAGTAGCGAATGACCCAACGTTAGCGTGACCGTCGCCGGCCGGGGGCCTGGCGGCAGTAGACAAAGTCGGACCATGCTTTACATCAGTTCCCCGCACAACCGAGTCCTTCCGGCATTGATGGGCCCAGGCGCTTAATCGCTCCACGTTCGACCGGCATACGGCCGTGTCCAATTCGTGATTGCGATTTTCGTAGCCGTCATGAATCTGCTCGTCCGCGAATCTCGTAATGAATGACAAAGCCCCCCAGTCTGGTGCCGGCTCGCTTTATCACTGGCGCGCGGTCAGCCTGCGCCTCGCTAAAACACAGATGTCGCGCGCAACCGAGAATCTTGCAGATTCTTGGCGAGAATCCTTCCGCGGCGTTGCTCCGGACCGCTAGCGCGCGAGGACAACGTCGCAGAGCGAAGCGGATGAAGCGCAAGCGTGGTCGACGCTTACGCCATGTCCAGCAACGTCAGCCGGACCAGATTCAGGGCCTGCTTGGCCGCCCGTGATTTTAAAATGTCGGGCGTGCCGAAATGGGGCACCGAGCGGGTCGTAACCCCGGTGGCCGTCGCCAACGAGACAAACAGTCGCTGCGGCGTCGTCCCCCGTGCCACGAGGTCCGGAAATTGACTCACGGCCAGCCCTAGATCCGCGCCGACTTTTTCCCGGCAGCCACGGGCCATTGCCTCGACCACTTCGCCACTGACGGGCGTATGCTGGACGACCAGCTCCGGGGCGACATTGAGCAGTTTCACTAGTGCCGGCTGATTTGGCACCACCAGGCCACCCAAGAAGTTGCCGGCGTCCCCTTTGGCTGCCTCGTGCAAGCGGTCTGCCACCAAGCCCCCGGTTCCCCATTCCGCGGTGGCCAGTGAAAGGCCGCGCTGGCCGAGCAACCGAACCACGGCGTTTTCCATCTCGTCTTCCTCTTCGCCGAAGACGACGTTCCCCAGGCAATCGTAAATCATGCGCACCGTCGGCTCGGCCGCCGCTCGGCAAGCTTCGTCGCTTGCGCCCAGGGTCGTGATCCGCAGCGTAATCGTGGCGGCGCTGACCGTAATACCGACGCTGGGCACCCGGCCACGCCGAATCAAGTCAGGGAGTCGTCCTTCGAGCTCGCTTTCGCTGAGGCCAAAGCATTTGATGCGGCGGTGACGAATCACCTGCGGCGCCCCGCTGATTCGCACCAGCTCCGGCCGAACCGTCTCCTCCCACATGCGAAACATTTCCGAGGGAACGCCGGGCAGCGCAAACAGTCGGCAAGGTTCGCGGCCAGCGCGGGGAACATCCAGCGCGATACCAGGGGCCGTGCCGGTCGGATTCGGTATGATCCGGCTGCCGACGGGAAACATCGCCTGCGCCTTGTTCTGCTCGGGCATGTCGCGCCCAAACCGCGCGAATAAACCACGAATGTGCTCGACGATATGCTCGTGCCGTACGAGTTCCGTGCCAGCGAGTTGGGCCAGCACCTCGCGCGTCAGATCGTCCGCTGTTGGCCCTAAGCCTCCCGAGGCCACGACGACGTCCGCCCGCTCGGCGGCCGCGCGAAACACGTTGACGTTGGCGGCCAAATCGTCAGCCACGGTCGTATGATAGACGACCCGAATGCCGATCTCTCCCAACCGCTCGCTCAGCCATTGGCTGTTCGTATCGAGCCGTTGGCCGCTGGTCAGTTCGTCACCGATCGAAATAACTTCGGCATCCATCGGTCGCTCGCAAATTGTCAGGAAATGAAAATAGCGGCGGAATATTCGGGTATTGCCGTATTCTGGCAGGAATTGCCGAATCGTCCAGCTTAGGCATCGTACGTTTATTAGCCTGTTTTCCGATAAAACGGTGCCGCACCGCCTGCGCCTGCTTGCCCACTTTCCGTATCCTTATGCAGTACCAGATGACCGTACGCTAAATCTGGCAAATGAGGCCGTGACTCGGCGCAGCAATCCAGGCATCGAAAATGAATGAACGGCAAACCACAAATCACGGCAGTCACCAAGGGCACGAGCACAACGTCACGCCTCAGGGCGCCGGACCTGAGCCAGGGGCGGGCAGCTTACTGCCGGTGCTCACTCCGGCAGAGGTCCGAGTGCGAGACGTCGTCTGTGGCATGACGGTCGACCTGACCAAGACCCCGCACAAAACTGTGCATGAGGGGGAAGCTTTCTATTTTTGCTCGGCCAGCTGCGTGAAGAAGTTCCAGGCCGATCCCCAGAAATATCTCGGGCAAGTTCACCATGCTGCCGACGCGCACGTAATGACTTCTTTCGGCTTGAAGGTTCCCGAACACGCACACTCTGTCGAGGCTCGGCCGAACCAGGACAAGACATACACCTGCCCAATGCATCCGGAAGTGCGCAAGATCGGCCCCGGTTCGTGCCCGATTTGCGGGATGGCGCTCGAACCGCTCGATGCGACGGATGCCGAAGAGGACACGACAGAACTCGACGATATGCGGCACCGGCTGTGGGTTTGCGCCGTCCTGACCGTGCCGGTTTTCGTGATCGCGATGGCCGAGATGGTGCCTGGCTTGCCGCTCTCGCATTGGCTCGCTCCGCAGGTGTCGGCCTGGCTGCAACTGTTGCTGACGTCGCCCGTGGTTCTGTGGGGGGCGTGGCCGTTCTTCGTGCGCGGTTGGAATTCGCTACTGACGCGCCAGTTCAACATGTTCACTCTGATCGCGCTGGGCGTCGGTACCGCTTATCTGGAAAGTATCGTGGCCACCCTCGCGCCGGGAATTTTCCCCAAATCGTTTCGCGGGCATTTAGGCGAGGTTCCCACCTATTTCGAATCCGCGGCCGTGATTGTCACGCTCGTCCTGGTCGGCCAGGTGCTGGAACTGCGTGCCCGCAGCCAGACGTCGAGCGCCATTCGCAGCTTGCTCGGCCTGGCGCCGCGGACGGCCAGAAAGATCGACGACGGTGGTGAACGAGACATCCCGCTCGACGACGTTCAGTTCGGCGATCGATTGCGCGTCCGGCCCGGCGAAAAAGTGCCGGTCGACGGCAGCGTCGTCGAGGGATCGAGCTACATCGACGAGTCGATGATAACTGGCGAGCCCGTGCCTGCCGCCAAGCAACCAGGCGACCGAGTCACCGGAGGCACGGTCAACGGCACCGGATCGTTCGTCATGCAGACCGAACGAGTCGGTCGTGACACGCTGCTGGCGCAAATCGTGCAAATGGTCAGCGAGGCGCAGCGCAGCCGAGCCCCCATCCAATTGCTTGCCGATGTTGTGGCCGGTTATTTTGTGCCGGCCGTGATGCTAACCGCGGTCGCCACATTTGCCGTTTGGAGCCTGTGGGGCCCCGAGCCGCGGCTGGTCTACGCCTTGGTCAATGCCGTGGCGGTATTGATTATTGCCTGTCCTTGCGCTTTGGGATTGGCCACGCCTATGTCCATCATGGTCGGTACCGGCCGCGGCGCGACGGCAGGCGTCTTGATCCGCAATGCTGAAGCGCTCGAAAGACTGGAAAAGGTCGATACGCTGGTCGTCGACAAGACAGGAACGCTGACCGAAGGAAAGCCGCGCGTGGTCAGCGTCGAAGTGGCAACAGGATTCGCCGAGAACGACGTGTTGCGGTTGGCCGCTGGATTGGAAATGGCCAGCGAGCATCCTCTGGCCACCGCCATTGTGGCCGCCGCGCGCGAACGCGGACTGCCGTTGACCGCCGCGATGGACTTCCAATCCACGACAGGGCAGGGGGTGTGCGGCACGATCGACGGCCATCGGTTGCTATTCGGAAACGCCGGCCTACTGCAAAACGCAAAAGTTGAGATCCAGTCGCTTACCGGGCGCGCCGACGAGTTGCGCCGTCAAGCTCAGACAGTTATGTTCTTGGCCGTCGATGGTCGTCCGGCGGGTTTGATCGGCGTGGCCGACCCGATCAAGGATTCAGCCCGGGAGGCGATCGCCATCCTGCGCGAGGCGGGATTGCGCCTGGTGATGCTGACTGGTGACAGTCGTGCCACGGCCGAAGCGATTGCGCGCCAGCTGAATTTGCAGGAAGTTGAAGCCGAGGTTCGCCCGGAACAGAAGAATGCCTTGATTCGCAAACTGCAAAGCGAAGGCCGCGTTGTGGCCATGGCCGGCGACGGAGTCAATGATGCCCCGGCACTCGCGCAAGCTGACGTGGGCATCGCCATGGGAACGGGAACCGACGTCGCGATCCAAAGTGCGGGCGTCACGCTCATCAAAGGAGACCTGCGAGGCATCGTTCGGGCCAGGCGTCTTAGCCATGCCACGATGCGAAACATTCGCGAGAATCTGTTCTTTGCGTTCGTCTATAACGGCATTGGCGTACCGATCGCCGCCGGCGTGTTGTATCCCTTTTTCGGGCTGTTGCTGAGTCCGATGATCGCGGCCGCGGCAATGAGCTTTAGCTCCGTCTCGGTTATCACCAACGCCCTGCGTCTGCGCCGCATCAAGCTCTAACTCTGTCGTTCGCAAGCGAGCATCCTCGATTGGCAAACCGTGCGACTCGTCCTGACTGGCAACTACCCCGTGGGGTTACACGCGCCCTGCTCGAGCATGCGCAGATCGCGGATGTTTCGGCCGCTTACGACGAACAATTCTCGCGCGGTGCCGCTCGTGAACTGGACGAACAAATTCTCGACGAATTCCTGAGTCCACCGGGGCTGGTTGTCGATCTGGGCGCCGGGTCTGGCCGCCTGGCGCTACCGCTTGCTCGCCGCGGATTGCGTTGCCTGGCCGTCGATCTGTCCCGGCCCGCGCTCGTGGAACTACATCGGCAAAGCGCCGCGGAAAACCTACCGGTCGATTGCGTACTGGCTAATCTCGTTGAGCTCGACTGTTTGCAAGGGCATGTGGCCGACTACTGCATTTCGATGTACAGCACCGTGGGCATGATCCGCGGGCGCGAGAATCGGCTGCAGTTTCTTCGGCACGTGCGCCGCATCCTGAAGCGAAGTGGATGCTTCGTCGTACATGCGCATAACCGCTGGTACAACCTGTTCCTTCCTCAAAGCCGCAACTGGTTGTTAAAGAGTTTGTTGCGCGGCGTCTGGCGTCGCGACATCGAAGCGGGGGACAAGTATTTCGCTTATCACGGCGTGCCAAACATGTTCCTGCATGTTTTCACACGCAGTGAACTGTTGAGCGATCTCGCCGCCGCCGGCTTTACCGTCGAGAAGGTCGTTCCCTTGTCGGTCGAACGCCGACATGCGCTGCGTTTGCCCTGGCTGCTCGGCCGACTGAGAGCCGGGGGCTGGATCGTCGTGTGTACGTAAAGTCCGCGCAGTGCGCATGGTTAGTGCGCCGTGAACTTCAATCCGATGACCGCCACGATCAACAGCGTCAAAAAGAAAATGCGCGGCAGGCCGGCTGGTTCGCCCAAGAGCCATATCCCCAGCACCGCGGCGCCCCCAGCGCCAATCCCCACCCACACGGCATACGCGGTGCCGATGGGCAAGTCGCGCGCCGCGATGGCCAACAGCGACATGCTGATCGCGATGCCCGTGATCGTGAAGACGCTCGGCCAGAAACGCGTGAATCCGTCGGTATATTTCAGGCCGATGGCCCAACCAGCTTCGAGCAATCCAGCGATGAAAAGAAGTCCCCAGGCCATGACGACATGCTCCCTGTAAAGGGCGTCGTCTTGTCCTAACCGGGTACGGCGCATCTCGTCCGGGGCCAACAAGGGCCAAACCTAACTGAATCCTACGTGCAATCCAGATCTCTGAAAAGCATGCCACCGGCGGGCTCGTCAAGTTGCGCCGGATGCCTTGCCATTAAGATGAATGCTTACCCATTTCCGCTACGAGTTCATCCGCCCGGACCGCCAGTGTGCGTAGTGAGGGAGAAATCTCAACCGGAAAGGGCTCAGCCGGTTCAATCGCCCGCAAGTGTGCTGGAAGCGCGTCGATTTGCGATTTCACTCTCTCCCGAATTTGCAACAGAGATTCGGGCGGCTGAATCCGCTTTCCTCCGCGCATAACGGGCTTCAACAGCGGTAAGCCCGCGTTCGCATCAGATTCAACCGTGATCAAGTCGCCGCTGAACGTTCCCTGAACGTCGACCGTTCGATAAACCTGCTTACGCCCCGGCCAGGTGGCTTTGCCTTCGGCCAGTTTGCGCGTCGGACGACCGGCGTACTCCGCCAGCTTGTAGACATAATCTAGGTACGGAGCGTCAGCCGAAACATCCATCGCCGTGCCGACGCCAAAGGCGTCGATCGGTGCATCGGCCGCCAGCAGTTCTTTGATTCTGTATTCGTCCAGCCCGCCGCTGGCCAGAATCGTTACCTCGGTCAGACCTCCGTCGTCCAGGATTCGTCGCACTGCCCGGGCGTGGGCGGCCAGATCACCGCTGTCGATACGCACGCTGCGCAATGGAATCCCCTCGCTGGCCAACTGCGGTGCAAGCCGAACGCACGTTCGCGCCGCTTCCTCCGTGTCGTAGGTATCCAGAAGGTAAGTAACACTGTCGGAGCATGCACGGGCAAAACTCAGCAGCGCCGCCGTATCACCGCCGATAGCCTCCACAAGTGAATGGGCCATCGTCCCGAATAGCGGGATTGCGAAATCGCGCCCCGCCGCCACGGTTGCCGTTCCGGCGAAGCCCACGAGATAGGCCGCTCGCGCGGCCAGCAATCCGGCTTCCGCCCCATGCGCACGGCGAAATCCAAAATCGACCAGCGGACGGCCACGCGCAATCAGTACCGAGCGGACGGCCTTCGACGCGACCATGCATTGAAAGTGAACGAGATTAAGCAGCCGCGATTCGACGAGCTGCGCTTGATCCAGAGGCGCCGTGACGCGTATGACAGGCTCGTCCGCGAAGTACACAGTTCCTTCCGCCATAGCGTCGACGTCGCCCGTGAAGCGCCACTGCGACAAGTGTTCGACGAAATCGGCACGAAAATGTCTGCACTCGGCGAGCCACTGCAACTCGTCCGGAGCAAACCGAAGTGATTCCAGCAGTTCGAGCGCCTGCTCCAAACCGGCCGCGATCAAAAAGTTGCGATCGCGCGGCAACCGGCGCACGAACAAGTCAAAGACCGCCACATCGCGCATCTCGGCGCGGTGGTAGCACTGCAGCATCGTCAACTGGTACAGATCCGTCGACAATGCGTTCGAGATCGGGCGCATCGTGCGTATCCTCGACCAGGTTTGCGAATGCAGAAGCGAAATTATTTACTTGCCGACGTTTCATACGCCTTCTGCGCGGCGTCGTAGACGGCTTTCAGAGGCACTCCTTTTTCGGCGGCGACGCGCTGACACGCCTCGAACTCGGGCGAAAAACTGGGGGCCTGACCTTCGATCCAACCGAGCTTGCCCTCGATCGGTCCCCACTCGGTTTCGACCAGGTGCTGCCGCCGTTCCAGCTTGTGGCGACTCACCGGCCAGCGACGGACGCCCAACGTGCCTGTCTCGCGAAACAGAATCCGTTCGATCTTCTCGATCTTTTCCGACGGGCAAAGCACAGACAGCAACACTCCCGGCCGATTCTTCTTCATCTGGATCGAAGTCGAATAAACGTCCAGGGCGCCGGCCTCCCACAGTTTGGTCGTGCAATAGCCGATCACCTCGCCCGTCGTATCGTCGAGATTTGTTTCGAGGACCCAGATCTGATCGCTACTCACCGCGTCAACCGATTCGCCGACAAACAGTCTGAGCAAGTTTGCTTGCTCGGCCAGATCGCGCTGCCCCGCGCCATAGCCCACGCGGTTGATGGTCATGGCCGGCAATGGTCCGAAGGTGTCGACCAGTGTGGAAAGAATCGCGGCACCGGTGGGAGTCGTCAGCTCGCAGGCGACGTTCGATTCGGCCAGCGGAATTCCTTGCAGCAACTCCGCGGTAGCTGGTGCCGGGACACTGACGCGACCGTGGGCAATCTCAATGGAACCGCGCCCTGTCGGAACAGGCGAGGCGTAAATTCGATCAACTCCCAGCAGATCCCACGCCACCGCCGCGCCCACGATGTCGGCAATCGAGTCGACCGCGCCGACTTCGTGGAAGTGAACTTTACGAATCGTCGTGCCGTGGACCTTGGCCTCGGCTTCGCCTAGCCGGGTAAAGATGCGCTTCGCCAGTTCCTTTTGCCGGTCGCTCAAACGGCTGGCGTCGATCATGTCCGTGATATGGTGCAGGTGGCGATGGGCATGCTCAGGCTGATGCTCGACCGTGATCTGCGTGGCGCGAAAGCCGTTCTTTTTTACTTCGCTGGCCACTAGGCGACAGCCGGCGATTCCCAACGATTCGACGGCTTCGTTGAGCGCAGCCAACTCGACACCGGCGTCCACCAGCGCGCCCAGGGTCATGTCACCGCTGATACCACTCATGCAGTCTAGATATGCAATTTTCACGTTCGTGCTCGTCGCCTCACACCGGCGGTCAAGTCCGCCAGCCGAATAAGAAATGTTCCTGGAAATGCGTTAGAGAATTGCTACAGCCCCGGTATTCGTCGCAATATTTTATCGGTTGCGACGATGTCCGCTGGCTGAGATTGACGCGTTTTGCCAACACCGCTAGAGTCCCGGCCGCTAGCAGTCGTGCCTGGTCATTGTAGTGCCCAGCGTCGGCGTGCTAGTTGTCTCTCGCCCGCTGATGCGAAACAAGTACCGTTAACAGGATACCTCGCGTGCGTCCTGCTCTCAAAGGCTCGCCGAAGTCATTTGTACCGCGCCCCGGGGCGTTGCCGCCGCGGATGCGCGTTTTGTATGTCACGACGTACGAGCGCACCGGGGGTTGGCTGGCCGAGGCTCTGGCAGCCGACAGCGCGTCGGAAGTTGTGCTCGAAGAGGCAATCGGCTTCGCGGCAGGCCTCAGCCGGTTACGGGACGATCATTATGACGCCGTCTTAGTAGGGCATCAGCCGGGCCAACTCGATGCGCTCGCCCTGGCCGAGGCCATGCATACCGCCGGCTGTGACGAGCCGCTGATCGTGCTCGGCAGCCAGGACGAGTCCGAAATGACGGCCCTCTGCCTGGAAGCCAATGCCGACGCGTACGTCTCTGTACAGAGTACGACGACACGCACCTTGCTATGGGTCGTCGCCCGGGCGATCGAACGACACTACCTATTGCGCGAGAATCGACGCCTCGCCCAAGCCGATCAGCACCGACTGGAAATCGAGCAAGGCGACGCCGGGCAACTTCTCAGCGAGCAGCGCGGCCTGATCAGAGAGTTGGATGCATTAGCCGCGACAGCACAGGGATACGCGCGAAACGCAACCGGTGAGGCACGCGAAGAAGGCGTTTCGCGCACTCCGCTGCCAGCGCAATTGGAAACGCACTATCGGGAATTGCTTCGCACCTACGTCATGATGGGGTCGGGCAATCTTTCGGTCGAAATGCTCGCGCTGGCTCAAATACTCGCGGCGGCTGGCGTCTCGCCCGCTCAAACGCTTGAGTTGCACCTGAATGCGCTGGAAAACCTGCTGCGGGGGCTCGGTAATCGTAGCGCTCGTCATGTGATGAACCGTGCCGATTTGCTGGCGCTGGAAATCGGCGCGCACCTGTGCGAAGCCTATCGTCAAACGTCTGCGGCAGCTTCACAGTTGCACGCCGCGTAACGTTCGCTGCGAATTTTCTTCGCGCGGGACTACGGCTTCTTTGGGGGCAAAATCACCAGCCCCTTTACGCCCAGGTCAAGCCGGAACAACCCACCGCCTCCGGCTTCGGCAGCCAGGCCGCCGGTAACGAATAGCTGGTCCATGTTTGGTCCGCCAAAGGCCACGTTACTTGTGGTCAAGTTACCACCTGGATAGCGTGCGACTAGCTTCCCCTCAGGGCTCAGGACCTGCACCTCGCGCATGCCATAGTGTGCGACGTACAGATTGCCGGCCGCATCCAGGCACATGCCGTCCGGTTGATTGTCGATTTGCCCCTTGGCTTCATCCTTCTTCGGCAGGTCGGCTAGCACGCGGCGGTTTACGAGCCGACCCGGCGCTTCGACGTCATAAACATGAACGCGGTTCCTCTGGCTTTCGCCTAAGTACAGATGCTTACCGTCGGCCGTCAGGGCGATGCCGTTGGGAAACGCCAACCCACTGTCGCACAGGTGCGTCTTCCCCTTTGCGTCCACATAATGGACGGTACCTATCGGCTTTTCGAGACTCGACTCGCTTGGATCCGTGAAATAGAAACTCCCGTTCGGCGTGTCGAGCGTCAGATCATTCGGCCCGCGCAGGGGCGCGCCGTCGCATTCGGTCGATGCGGGATCGAGCAATTTTCCGTCCGCCGCCAGACGTAGCACGGCGTGTCGACTGGCATCGCAGACCAAGTGCGTGCCGTCGGCCAGCACCTTGTGGCCATTGGGCGCCCCGGTGACGGCCCAGTTGCGGTGCGAACCATCGAGCGAGAACTGAACGATCGTGTCCCCTTCGCTGACGTAACCCTGTCCCGCCTGGTCGAACACCACCCCTTCGCAATAATGCGGCACTTCGAACAGCTTTACCGGCTCGGCAGATTTGGGCAGGTCCGCTGCGGTCGCAATCACCGTCGCGATGTGCATTAGGCAGGCGAGTGGTAGAACGAAAAACCCAAGCAACTTAGTCATAGCGAACAATTCCAGGCGGAACTCGAAGAATGAGGCGAACGGGCGCGGCGCGAATGGCGCTACAAAGGACGCGTTTAGGCTAGGCGAGCGACCGCCGCGCGGCAAGCGGCGCAGCCAACGATTCGTCAACAGATTCGTTGATCTGCAAAAATGCGGCCGACCGGGAGCTAATTCCGCGACTTGCCCGCATGCATTTCCGCGTTTAGAGTGACGATTCTGAGGGCGAACGGGTCTTGGCGGGATGGTCTTCGCGGGCGGGAAACCGCGGGGTTGCCAGGCGCGAGTGGCGAACATGCGTCTGAAAATCCGCGCCCTTCGTGCGAGACCCCTTCTATCTGAGGCGGCTTCTGGGAGACACCGCGTGAGTTCTATAGATTCATCGACCGCGTCCCGACGGGGCTTCTTGCAGGCAACTGCCGCGGCCGGCGCAGGCTTAACGGCACTCGTGGCGGGTTGCGCGCCATCGAGCACGGCCGAAACGGGAGACCGAAAGCGTCTGCGCGCCGCGATGGGTAATGCTGGCCTGCAAAGTACCTGGTGCAAGTTAGGCAAAGAAACCGCCGAGTTATGGGGAAATCTACTCGGGGTCGAAGTCGTCTGGTTCGACGGCGAGTTCGACCCGCAAAAGCAGCGCAACAAGCTCGACCTCATGGTCGATGGCGATTGGGACTTTTGCTGCTTTCAGGCCGTACAGATCGACTCGCTGGAAGAACCGGTGCGGCAATTAAAGAAGCGCGGCGTGCCCGTCCTTTCCATGGATACGATGCTAGTCGAACCGGAGCGGATGCGCGACGTCGGCGTTTGGTGCCAGGTCACGCCCAACCAGGTATTCATGGGTGAAAGTAGCACCCGCTACTTGATGCAAAAGATCAACGGCCGCGGCAAAGTAATTCATATCGGCGGGCTGAGCGCGCATTCGGGCGCGCGAGGACGGCGCGAGGGATTCGAGAAGGCGCTGGCCGACTATCCCGACGTGGAAGTCTTGGGCGGGGGCGTCCGCTGGTGCGATTGGGAAAAGCAGACGGCTCGCGACACGTTCGAGACGTTGCTCGACCAAAGCCGCGAGCCGATCGCCGGAGCGTTCTTTCACAGTGACGACATGGCGCTGGCCTGCTTGCCAGCGCTCGAAGGAACACCGCACGCGCAGATGATTGTGACAGCGGTGGACGGTCAGAAAGAGGGGCTGGCCGCGATCCGCGACGGGAAACTAGCGGCAACCACGGTGAACCCCGTCTGCCTGATCCACATGACTGCCCTGGCGTTGGGGCAGTTTATTGCCCGCAACAAGGAATCGGTTGATAACGTGCCGCTAGAAATCATTACACCTGGTCCGCTCGTATCGCGCGATAGCGGCAATCTGGACGCCATGCTATATCTGGCCGATCCGCGACATTGCCTCGTCTAAAAAGTTGTCTTGTTTAAAGAGCATCTAGTCTAAGGTGCGTCTTGTCAGAGCAGCGCTTAGTTTGAGCAGAGTTTGGTCCGAGTAGAACGCCGTGAGCGATGCAACGACGTTACCCGCCGAAGAGTTGCTGCTGGAGTGCCGCGGCATTTCCAAACGTTTCGGCGGAGAGGCGGCGCTTGCCGGAGTGGACTTTACGCTCCGCACCGGCGAAGTGCATGGGCTGGTCGGCAGCAACGGCGCCGGCAAAAGCACCTTGATGAAAATCCTGGCCGGCGCGCTCCCCGACCATCAGGGCTCGGTCAAGCTGCAGGGCAGGGGGGTTGATCTCTCCAGCCCGCAAGCGGCACTGCGAAACGGCATCGCGATGGTTTACCAGGAGCTTTCCGGCATCGATCAATTATCGATTGCCGAGAACCTGTTCCTCGGCCGGCAGCCTACCACGCGGTTCGGCCGGATCGATTGGCGAGCCATGCGTCGGCAGGCGGCCGAGCAACTAGCCGAGCTCGAGATCGACGTCGATGTCGATCGCCGACTGGGGAGTTGCCCGTTGGTGATTCGGCAGATGGTCGAAATCGCACGCGGACTCCATAGCGGCGCGCGAGTGCTGATTCTGGACGAGCCGACGAGCGCCCTAAGTCCGCCCGAGACCCGCCGTCTATTCGCGCTGTTGAAAAAGCTCCGCCAACGGGGCGTGGCGCTCGTCTTCATCAGCCATTTCATCGAAGACGTGCTCGAGATCTGTGATCGCGTGACCATCCTACGCTCGGGCCAGGTCGTCGAGACGCGCGCTAGCCGCGACCTGGAAAAGCATTTTGTGATTCAAAAGATGCTGGGGCACCGCTTGGATGCCCGCGAAATCGGTTATGAGTCGGCTACCGAGTTACCGCCAGCGTCAACCTCATCGCCGAGGCTTATCGCCGAATCACTCGTCTTATCGGGGTCGTTTACCGAGACGAGCCTTTCCGTCCCGCCGGGCGAATGTTTGGGGCTGTATGGTTTCGTCGGATCGGGACACCAGGAATTGATTCACTGCCTGGCCGGCGCGATGCGCCCGAGCAGTGGGCGCATCGCGGTCGATGGCCGCACGTTACAGCCCGGAGACGTCCACGACGCGATCCAGCAGGGGGTCGTCTTCGTCGCATCGGACCGCGGCCAAACGCTGGTGCAGGATGCCGAGATCTATAAAAACGTCACGCTTGCGCACCTCAAGCGGCTGGCTGGCAACTGGCTGACCCAGTCGCGCGAACTGGAAATTGCTAGCCGCATACTGAATCGCGTGGGTTGCCGCCCCAATGCTCCCGGGTTGCGAGCGCGCAACCTCTCCGGGGGTAATCAGCAAAAAGTCGTGCTCGCGAAGTGGCTGCTAGGCCCACTCAGCGTTCTCTTGCTCGACGAACCGACGCGCGGCATGGACGTGGGTGCAAAAGAAGAGATCATGCAGCTCGTGGCCGAGCAAAAGCACGCCGGCGCCGCTGTCGTGTTGGCGTCCACCGAGCCGGAAATCGTCCTGGCCCACGCTGATCGGATTCTGGTCATGAGCCGTGGTCGAATCTCAAAGGAACTGTGCGGCGTAAGTGTCGACAAAGAATCTCTATTGCGTTGGGCTTAGGACTTACGTCGAAAGAATCGCGAACCAAGTTCACTGTATCCGGGCGAGGCCAGGCCGGTCCAAGGCACGCATGACGAATTCTCCTGAACAACCCAATTCCGTAATTGCCCGGCTGCTCCGTCGGATCGAGCCGCAGGCGATCGCCCCCATGGCAAGCCTGGCGGTGCTCATACTGTTTTTCGCGCTGGCGACACCCGCCGGTACATTTCTCAAGCCAGCGACGCTGGTGCAAATATTCAAACAGGGTTCGGTGCTGGCCATCGTCTCGGTGGGGCTGACGTACGTTCTACTCTGTGCCGAAATCGATTTGGCCGTCGGGATGGTCGCCCTGTGGACGGCTTGCCTGTGTGGTTGGCTGTATGAGCGGCCGTTTGCCGCGGGCCACTCAGGGGCTGCGGAGGTTTCCGCCGGCATCGTGGCGCTCGTGATTGCTGTGCCACTTTTAACGAGCTTGCTGCTGGGGCTCGCCTCGGGCATGCTCACCGTTTGGTCCAGGCTTCCCAGCTTCATCATTTCGCTAGCCATGATGAATATCGCCGACGGCATGTCGCGGTGGCTAACCAAAAGCGAGAAACTGGCGGTGCCGCCGATCTTGAAAACGATCGGCAATCGGGGCATCGAGCTCACCGACCGATTCGAGCTCCCTTATAGCGCCTTGTTGGCCGCGGCGGTTTTTCTGATTGGCCACGTCGTTCTGCGGCATACCCGTTTCGGCCGATACGTTTACATGACCGGTGGCAATCGCGAAGCTGCGCGGCTGGCGGGAGTGCGCACCGGGCGGATCGTCATCGCATGCCTGGCTATCTCGGCTGTGACCGCCGGATTGGGCGGATTGGTTAACGCCGGACGGCTCAACAGCGTCAGTCTGGATCAAAATGCCGACCTGCTGCTGAGCGCCGTGGCCTGCGTTGTGCTGGGTGGAACCAGCCTGTTCGGTGGCTCGGGCGGAATGGGGCGCACCGTGATCGGCGTGCTGACCTTCAGCGTGTTAAAAGTCGGTCTGAATCAAGTCGTCTGGATCAACGACCTAGCGCGACCGCTGCTCATGGGATTGGTCCTACTGGTCGCCCTGGTCGTGAACGGATTGCTCTCGAAGGAAAAAACGTAATGAAAATCGGTCTCGTCGGATTTTGCGCGGCGCTGTTGTTGACCGGCACGTTGACGGCCGCCGAAGGTGAAGCGAAGGCTGGGAAATCTCCTCCGGTACCGATCATTTTCGATACCGACATCGGTAACGACATCGATGACGCACTGGCGCTGGGGGTGATTCACGCTTTGGCCAATCGTGGCGAATGCCGTTTAGTGGCCGTAACGATCAGCAAGGACCATCCCTTGTGCGCCCCCTACATCGACCTGGTCAACACATTCTATGGCCGGGGGGACATTCCCATTGGTGTCGTGCGTGGTGGCAAAACTCCCGAAGAAGGCAAATACCTACGTGGCCCCGTCGAGGCTCGCGACGGGCCCAAGATTCGCTTTCCGCATGATCTGCAAAGCGGGGCCGATGCGCCCGAGGCGGTTGCCGTGCTGCGACAAGCGCTCGCCGCCGAAGCGGACGGTTCGGTCGTCATGGTCGTGGTCGGCTTCTCGACCAACATCGCCCGATTGCTCGAATCGCCGCCTGATAAAAACTCCCCGTTGTCGGGCAAAGACCTCGTCGCCAAGAAATGCCGGTTATTGTCGATCATGGCCGGAAACTTCGGCCCTAAGCCGGGGCCTGAGTACAACGTCTTCATCGACGTTCCCGCGGCTCGGCAGGTGTACGCGAATTGGCCGACTGACATCGTAGCCAGCGGCTTTGAAATCGGCCTGGCGATCAAATATCCGGCCGTGAGCATCGAGCGAGATTTCGCCTATGTGCCGCATCATCCGCTGCCCGAGGCGTACGTGCTTTATCAGAAAATGCCGTACGACCGCGAGACTTGGGACCTGACGAGCGTCCTGTACGCAGTGCGTGCGGATCGTGGGTATTTCGCGATTTCCGAGCCGGGCACGATCACTGTCGATGAGAAGAATGTGACGCAATTTGCTCCCGCGGCCACCGGCAAGCATCGCTACCTGAAGGTCGACGCCGAGCAAATCGCCCGCGTGCGCGAAGCGCTCGTAATCCTGGCCAGCGAACCGCCGCAGCGTTGAATGCGGATTACCGGCAAAGCAGCGATCCGTCCGCCAATAGGCCCACGTTTTCCGAGCATCGCGGATTAGTGCTGCTTGCGGAATTCGCGCATAAACTGCGCCAACAGCTCAACGCCCGGCAGGGGCATGGCGTTGTAGATGCTTGCCCGAATGCCGCCGACCGAACGATGTCCCTTCAGATAGTGCAGTCCCTTCGCTTCGGCCTGTTTCAGGAAGGCTGACTCGGTCGTTTCATCGGGCAGTCGGTAGGTGACGTTCATCAGCGATCGACAGTCCGGCTGTGCGTGCCCTTGATAGAAGCCGGCGCTCTCGTCGATGACGTCGTAAAGCAACTTTGCCTTTCGCTCGTTCAAGGCCCGCATTTTGTCCAGTCCGCCGATCTCGTCCAGCAGCCAGCGCGTGACGAGCATCACAACGTAAATGGCAAACACCGGCGGCGTGTTCAACAGGGAGTTCTGCTCGACGAGCTGCCGGAAGCTAAGCATCGTCGGCACATTCTCGGTGCAACTGGCCAGCACGTCATCCCGCAGAATCGCGATCGTGACGCCCGCAGGCCCGGCATTCTTCTGCGCACACGCGTAGAGCAAACCATAACGCTCCATCGGCAGCGGCCGGCAGAGAAAATCGCTCGAAGCATCGCACACCAGTGGCACACGTCCCACCGATGGCTCGTCGAGAAACTGCACACCCTGAATTGTCTCGTTGGACGTAATGTGAACGAAAGCGGCGTCGGGATTCAATTTCAGATCGCTGGCCTTGGGGAGCCGATCGAAATTGGTTTCCTTGGCGTTATAGGCGATCCGCACCTCTCCTTCGCGGCGTGCTTCCTTTTCGGCAGTCTGGCCCCAGGTGCCCGTAACGACGTAATCGGCCGCCTTGCCGGCACTCAGCAGGTTCATGGGAATCATCGAGAACTGCAGGCGCGATCCCCCCTGCAAGAAGACGACCTGAAAATTATCCGGCAGCGACAGCAACTTCCGCAGATTGACGATCGTCGTGTCCAGCACGCCTTCGAACCACTTCGTCCGATGGCCAATCTCGAGCACGGAAACGCCCAATCCCGGCAGGGCGAGCATGTCGCGCTGCACCTCTTCAAGCACGCTCAGCGGGAGAACGGCGGGGCCGGGCGAAAAGTTGTATACGCGCTGCATGGGCATTGTCCTCGACTCGAACGAACCTTGATACGACTTTGGCGTCAAACGACGGTGGCTACCGGCAACTCGGTTCCCCTCAGCAACGAGTCTTGCGACACGCTCGATGTTCGCGATTTGGCGGGCAACCGGTGCAGGGGAGAGATTCTAGCCCAATCGAATTTCGGCCAACAGCCCCAAACACCTGCGAGAGGTAGTCGCGGACTAATCCCGACCGACTACGGCTTCAACCAAGCGGGCGGGTTCGTGACAAGATCGACTTTGGTAAGCCACCAAAAGTTGCGGCCCGTGGGGCCTTTTTTATCGCGCTCGAGGGAGGCGCGGACCAAAATCGATTTCAACTTGCCGTCTTCTTTGTAGGTCACCGCCCACAAAGACGAAATCCGCTCCTTGAACGGCGTGGTATGGTGAAAAACCGTGTCCAAGTAGCGCACCTGGCTCTCTGCGCCGATGGCCTCGATAGCCACGACCAGTGGCCGCTCGGAAAGCTCGCGCAACGCCCTCATGGCACGCGGTTCGTCACGGTAATTCGTGACCGGATCCTCACCGGCCGGAAGCCGTTTGAAAGGCTCTACCATCAGTTCGGCAGCCGCCTCGAGCCTGTGATGCCGCACGTCGTCCAGCCACTGACGAACGACAAACTGGGCTTCGTGACGGGTGCGATAGCCTGACGCCGCATAATAGCTGGGCGCCGCTGCACCCAGAATAAGTGACAGTACCAACCCGAAAAGCGCTACCGGACGTCCCAGGAGTCGGGGAGCCTGCGACGCGATTCTGGCCAGCGCCAAGAGATTCGCCAGCGCCGCGACAACCGGCAAAAACCATAACACGGGATGCGCAAACGCTGCCGCAGAAATGAGGGCCAGAAACAGGCCGAACAGCGCGCCGGCGCTCACGGCCTGATACTCGTGGAGTTCGGCTTCGCGATGATCGCGCGTCAGGGAATCCTGCTCGATGCCTTGCATTTCGGCCACGTGGTGCTGCGACGCAGTTTCGTGAATGGACTCTACCATTGACGGTAGCTGGCTAAGCGTGCGATCGTCAAGCGCGGAACGCCTGGCACCGCCTTACGGTCGGTCATTTTCGCTTCGAGACCCAGACCTGCACGCCCTTCTCCATGATCGTCCGCCGGGCGGCGTACTTGACCATGAATTCGCCATTCTTATCGAAAACGTGCGCCTCGGGATCGCCCGCCGGGGCGCTGCGAGAAAAGCTTCCCAGGGACATCTTTTGCATGAATCCGAGCCACTGACGGTCCGGCGCCAGTCCAAAGAACATTCGCTCCTCGGGCTTGAAACCGCCGAACAGGAAATTCTTCGACAAAGGCGCCGTATGCATTGTCATGGCGGTGAAGCATACAAGCACCCAGCCAATCCAGGCCGCGAAGAAGTAACTTCCGATCTTGTCCAACAGCGGAGGAAATCGCACGCGCACGCGCGATATCGTGTCCGTAACCGTCCGCAAGGTCAGATAAAAGATCGCAAACAAGATCCACAGAGTCGGATAGTCGAAAAGATAGACCCCGTTCGGTTGCCACTCCAACAACTTGGTGACAGCGGGCTCCCAAAAATTCGTCGCCAGCAACGCGGCCGTAACGACGTTGAAGAGCGTGATCGCGTTGCCCCATATCCCTTCATTACCAAGGACTGCAAGGGCCACGATCACGATCAGCGCAAAGACGCCGGGAAGTATCATTTCCATGGCGGGTTACTCCTTAAGCACGCGCATTAGTTCTTGCAGCGAGGTAACACCCTTGGCCACCAACACGATTCCCTCCTCCTGCAAAGTCCGCATACCGGCGCGCCGCGCTGCCTGCCGCACCGCCGCCAATTGAGGATTCGTCGTTAATGCTTGCCGCACGTTGTCATCGACGACCAATAACTCGAAAATGCCCGTTCGTCCGATGTAACCGATCCCTTGGCAATCCGTGCAAACTTCCTCGGGCTGCTGGGGCGTGCGGTACAACGCCTCGACGCGCCCGGCCGGGATTCCGAGCTGCTCCAGCAATTGCGCCGTCGGAGCGTATGCCTCTTTGCATTTGGGGCACAGCTTACGGATCAGGCGTTGGTTGACCGCGCATGTCACGGACGTCGCAAATTTCGCGGCAGGCACTTTCAATCGCATCACTTGCAACAGAGATTCGGATGCCTCTTTGGCCCGGATACTGGTTACCACCGTGCGGTTTTCACCCTCGACCTGCTCGCACAAGATGGTGGCGCTGTCGGCATCCACCATGTCCGGCACGATGAAAACGTCGGGATGCTCGCGAATCAGCTTGGGGAGGACCGTGGCCGGATTTTGCCCCGCCGCAGGGTCGAAGTAAGTCATGGTGACGTTTTCGACGTAAAACTCTTTGATCGCCGACGATTCGACCCCTACAAAGCCACGCACGAACCGATCCATCTCGCTGACCACGGCGGGCAGCAAAGTTGACAGTCCACCAGCAGGCGGCGTCGAGACAACGATCATTCCCTGCGACTGCGACAGTATACCCTTCAGGTCCTCGATCAGCTTCGGACGCATGTCCAGGTCCGGCAGCCGTTCCAGCTTATGTTTGCGACCTTGCAATTGCAGCAAGGTGCGCTCGCCGGTCTTCGTTCCCTGGCTGACTACGCGGCCGGTGTATTTAACCTTTTGATGCTCGGCGCCGAAGGTCCCTTCCTGCCGTTTGACGCGTTGCTTCGCATCGAGGCCGGCAATCGTCTTGATCACGGCCAGGATCGCGTCGCCGGAATCGCGATCACGCGCCTCGGTATCGTGCCAGACGCCGTCGATCTGGTAACGCATGCCGACTGCCGTTTGCGTGAAGTCCATCAGCACGGCGTCGACCCGTTTGCCGACCGCCTCGGCGATCAAGGCTTGGGTCAGATGAAAGCCCGGGCTTTGCCGCGCCAGCAGCAAATTCGCGGTATTCGTACGCTCGTCCTTGCCTTGCGCTTTCAGCTCGACGGGCGGCCCCTTGCCGCGCCGGCTGGATTCGGCGGCCATCTTGATGCCGACGACCTTCAAGTTCTCGGAAAGCCAGAAACGGATATGTCCGGCCGTTAATACGGTCTCGTCCATCGAGACTTTGCCGTTGCGATGCACGACGTAGGAAATAAAAGGCCCCAGCCAGGCGGCCAGCATCAGCGGCATGGCCAGCCAGAACCAAGGGATCACCCACAACAGGATGAACGCCGGCACGAACGAAAAGAACGCCAGCATGTTCCAGCGTTTGTATTCCAGCTTGAGTTCCGTGGCGTCCCGATTCATCCAATCGAGGGAACGGACCCACAGCAGGAAGATCACCCAGCAGATCAGGATCTTGATCCAGCTCAGATAGTTTCCGGGGCCGACCGGGAACTTGGTGATCGATTGCGGATCAAGCCCGGGATAACCTGGGAACGTGCCGAATTCCTGCGCCCCCGCGGTACCAGCGTGGAGCGATATCAACAGCACCGCCAAAGCCGAAATGAACAAGCGGTGCATTAGAGAATCCCAGGCGCTCGGACGCTAATACCCTTAAGCGCCATGCGCAGCGCATCAACGTTCGGCGCTACTTCGAACGCCGTGGACCGGTCGATCAGGTCGCGGTCGACCAATCCCTTGAGGCTCATCGTGAAGTCCTGCATACCTTCCTTTTCGCACATCACGATAGCATCGGCGAGCTTCTCGTCGTGCCCCTCGAGCAGCAGTTTGCGAATCGTGGGATTAAAGGTCATGATCTCGACGGTCGGCACGCGTCCCACCCCCGGCTTGATCGACGGCAACAGCTTCTGCGCCACGATCCCCTTCATGTTCATCGCGATGGCGCTGCGCAAAGCGGCGTGCATATTCTGCGGGAACAAGTCGAGAATACGTCCGATGGTCGACGGCGCACTGGATGCGTGAATCGTACCGAACACAAGGTGCCCCGTCTCGGCCGCATGGATCGCGGTCATGAACGTTTCTTCATCGCGCATTTCACCCACCAGCATCACGTCCGGGTCTTCGCGGACAGCATGCTTCATGGCGATGCCGAAGTCTTTGACATCCAGGCCAATCTCGCGCTGGTTGATCAAACACTTGTCTTCGGTGAATACGAACTCGACCGGATCTTCAAGCGTCAGAATATGCTTGCGATAGTTCCGGTTGATCCAGTTCAACATCGAGGCGATCGTCGTGCTTTTACCCGAGCCCGTCACGCCCGCCAGCAGCACCATGCCCTGGTGGAACTTGCAAAGATCCTCCATGATCGGCGGCAGAAAGAGCCCTTCGAAGTCGGGCACGAAGTTGTTCACGCGCCGCGCGACCATGCCGACGTGCCCCAGTTGCTGGAGCAGGTTGACGCGGAATCGCCACAGCTTGCCATCGACGTCGACGGTATGCGCAAAGTCAGCGCCGCCCGTTTCGTCGAAGATGCGCCTATTGCGCTCGTTCAACAATGGCATGCAGAGGCGCACCATCTCCTCGTCGTTGATCGGGCCACGATTCATGGGGCGCAACGTGCCGTTGACGCGCACGATCGGCGGACGGTCTGCTTTCAAATGCAAATCGCTGCCAACCAGTTTGACCAGCGCGCGGAAAAGCTTGTCGATCTCGTAGTCCTCGCGCTTGCCGAGGAAGCGATCTGCGTTAGTTTGGGTCGCGCTAGCCATACATGCCTCGATTGCTTTCTCTGCCTGCCGTCTGTCACGGATCCGTGTTATGCACCCAACCGGACAGGAACGCCGCGCGCCTGCATGACGCGCTTCGTCTCCAGAATACTATACTGGCGGAAGTGAAAGATGCTGGCTGCCAGCGCCGCGTCCGCTTTTCCGTACTGGATGGCGTCGGCCAGATGCTCAGGCCGGCCTGCTCCGCCGCTGGCCACGACCGGAATCGTGACCGCCTCGCTCACGGCGGCCGTAATGGGCAGGTCGTAGCCGTTTTGAGTCCCGTCGGCGTCCATGCTCGTCAGGACGATCTCGCCCGCCCCTAATCGCTCGACCTCGCGCGCCCAGGGGACCGCTTCCAGGCCTGTTCCCACCCGTCCCCCGTTGACGTGAACTTCGAAGATCTCGCGGCCGTCCTTCTGGACTCGTTTCGGATCGATATTCACCACGATGCATTGGCTGCCAAAACGCCGGGCCGCCTGGCGGACAAAGTCGGGATCGCGTGGCGCGGCGGAATTGATCGATACCTTGTCGCAGCCGGCATTGAGCAATTGTCGAATGTCGTCCAGCGTGCGAATTCCCCCGCCGACGCAGAGGGGCATAAAAACCACCTCGGCCGTGCGGCGCACGACATCGAGCATGATCGCACGCCCTTCGTGGCTGGCCGTGATGTCGAGGAATACCAGTTCGTCGGCCCCCTCGGCCTCGTAGCGGGCTGCGACTTCCACGGGATCACCAGCGTCGCGAAGATCGAGAAAACGCGTCCCTTTTACGACCCGGCCTTGATTAACGTCGAGGCAGGGAATGACACGCTTGGCGAGCATAGGTTTGGCAATCTGTTCCGCCAAATGGGGGAGAAACCGTCGATCTCCCGGAGCCAGTAAGAACTTGCATTTTGTACCACCTGAACCCAATGGTCAACGCCCGGCCTGCCCGATCCGATCGGTTCAAGTCACTTTGGCGAGTGCGTCTTTCGACAAAACGGCCGATCGAAAAGCCGGCTTAATGGGCGGGTCCGGCAATTGGCCCGAAGCCGCTTCATACTTAAGGGAAAAAGAACCGAATTAAAACTTGATGAGTCTGCGTGCCCTCCATCAAAGGCCCCAAAAGCCGAGGGAGCGGCAAGCCCACGGCCTCGCTTTGTGAATGACTCCATCTACGCCTGGCAACGTAGATTCATCGTAGTTAGCCTAGATTCCCTCAACACGGCGGAGGTGTTTCATGAGCGTTTTCAAGCGTTTGTCCCTTCTTTCGGCGGTTGCGGTCGTAACCGTGGCGGCGGTTTATTCGCAGGCGGGTGCCGCCCAGCAGAGCGGTAACTCGTCCACCCAGGCGCGGCCACGAACGGCCCAACAGACAGCAGCACAGCGCCGGAACTACCGCGCTTACTCTTACGAACCGTCTCGCGGCGGTGACGTGGGACCGCGTGCCAGCGCAGACAGCTGGAAACGGGCCGACTCGAAAGTGAAGTTCCGATACGGCTACTACCCTTACTAAGGGGACCGCCGAAGTCGTTCAAACAATTACGGGCCAGGCGATATCGCCTGGCCCGCTTCGTTTTCTTGCCCCCGGCAAGTTCACCAAGGCCGTAGGCCCGCCGGCGGCTATTCCATCAACGCCACGGTAAGCGGAGTCGACTCCTGGCTAGGTTCCGCCGCCGAGGCCGTGACGACGGCCACATCCGATTCGTCAGGACGCAAGGTCCCAGGCTGCTGGGAAATCGTCTCGATCGGCAGACCGCGCAGGTGCCGGCGCCACTGATTCTCCAGGGCGCTCACGCCCGAAATCGCATAAACATTCCGCAAAGCGGCGTCGTACCCGTTGACGGTCGCCTCATGTACGAAGCCGACGAGTTGCTCCTTCGTCCCGATGCGAGTCAGATAGTCGACCAGTGACGCGCTTTGACCATAGAACGCTCCCATCCGCGATGGGTGTGGATAATGGTCCAGCGTCAGGAGTTCTACCAGGCGGAACTCCCCTCCCGAGGCTACGGCCGCGTCCAGATCCCGGCCATGCAAACGGCGCTTTGCGATCGGATCTGCCTGAATTGCCATCCCTTCGTCGGCCCAGTGGGGAATCTGCACTTCCGTAAAGCGGTCCGCCAAGACGACGTGTGTCAGTTCATGGGCCAGGGCATCGGCGAACCAGTCGGCACGATCACCGCGGATATCGATCCGCCGCATCACGATCCGATTCTCGTCGAAATCGATCAGCGACGAACCCGTTGTTTGGCCAGCGCCGGGCCCCACTTCCTTTAGATAACCTTCGAGCCGTGCGTGGACCACGATGTGGCACTTCGGATTCCACGCCATCTTTTGGGACTTGGGCAGCCACGTGCCGCAGAGCTCCTGACGCAGCTTCTCGATCGCCTGCACGACCTCGGCCTTCAGCGGATAATTGGCCGGACGGCAGAAAGAGAAGTTCTCGGTCTCTTCGATCAACCAGGAGCCCGATCGGCGTACGGTCGACGTAGTTTCGCTTTTCGCCGCACAGGCGTCACTGCACGACGAGCATGCTGCTTGAGGGGACGCCGCGTTGGCCAGCGCCGAAGTTAGGCAGCAGACAAGAAACAGAATTCCGCGGTGGCATGTTCGCATCGGCTTCCGTAGCTGTCAGAGGGGTGGAACAGGTGGCTTCCTTGCCCGATTCTGTGACCACAGCGCCCTGGTCCTGCCTGTTCGCCTGACACTTAAAACAAATGCCGTGCCGCAATGGCCTGATCGAATCCTGATCGCAATGCGTATCTACTTACCATAAAAAGACTTTCGATCGCCTTTTTAATTCTCCCGTCAGCCTTGGCCGGTAAACTCGCAGGCCCGTCTGCCCGAGGCCTAGGCACCCCTTGCCGCGCGAAGCGACACGGCGGAACCGCAGAATTTGGGCGTCGCGCCAGGCAGAAATGCGAGAGAAATTGGGCCGGTCGCGCGACGCTTTAGACGCGCGCCGAGAGCTGCTCAACGACGCGGCGGCAGTTCGGCAGAGAGCCGAGGAAGACCTGCCCGTACGGTTTGTGAAGCACGCGCGAATCGAGGATCACGACCGATCCGGTATCGTCTTGCGTGCGAATCAAGCGGCCAAAGCCCTGCTTTAGTCGCAGGGCAGCCTCGGGGAGTTGGTAGCCGCGAAAGGGATCGCCGCCGGCCGCCTTAATGGCTTCCATCCGCGCGGCCAGCAGAGGCCGGTCAGGAACCGTGAATGGCAACTTCGTAATGATCACGGTCTGCAGCGCGTCGCCGGGGACGTCCACCCCCTGCCAGAAGCTGTCGGTTCCCAGCAGGACACCTCGTGGATCGGCCTTGAATCGTTCGACCAGGTTGGTGCGCGAGCCCCCTTCGGCCTGGGAATACAGAGCCAGATTCCGCTCGGCCAGCCAGGGAGTCAATTCCGTGGCCGTTCGGCGCAGCATGTCGTAGCTCGTGAACAGAACGAACGCGCGCCCGTTGCGCCGCTCGACGTACCTCTGAATCATGGCCAGCGCCGCACGTTCGAACGATTCACGCTGCGTGTTGGGGTCGGGCATGCCGTCGACCAGCACCAACTCCGCTTGCCGCCCATAGTCGAACGGACTCCCCAGCGACAGCGAATTCACGCGCGTCAGGCCAACACGCGATTTGAAATAGTCGAACGACGTTTCTTTGCCCGTCGCCAGCGTGGCACTGGTCATCGTCACGCTGCCGACCTTGTCGAAGAGGTGCTCGCGTAATGCCGGCCCAACCTCGATCGGCGCCGCGGCCATGCTCACGCGTGGATAGCGGCCGCGCGTGACCTCGACCCAGTAAACGTTGCGATCCAGGCGCTGCTCAATCCAGTCATCCGCCTGATTGGCCAGAGCTACTAGCCGTTCGGCTGCCGCAATGAAATCCTGCCGCTCTTCGCGCTCGGTGGCAAAGTCGCCATGACTGCGCACCGCGCGAGCCAATTTGGCCAGCGCCGGGCTGAGCGGATTCTCGATGATTCCCGGTCTTTCCACGCGACCGTTACTGCCGCCGCTCAACTCTCGCCAGCTTCGCACCGACTCGAAAAACTCATCAGCGGCAAAGCGGCATTCCAGCACCTGGCGCTGCGCGTCGGCCAGCTTCTGCTGCACCAGCAACCCGCGATTGGTGCGGTCGTTATAGAGCTTGTTCAGCGCGTACTCGATATTGCCAGATCGCAGCTCCATGCCCAAGTGATCGCTAGCCACCGCTTCCAAGTTATGAGCTTCGTCGAAAACCACCGCGTCGTAGTCGGGCAGGATGCTCGCCCCCTGCCGGCGCAAAGCCAAGTCGCTGAAAAACAACGCGTGGTTGACGATCAAAATCTGCGCACCTTGCGACCGCCGGCGAGCCTGATAATAAAAGCACTCGTTATAGGTCGGGCAGTCACGCCCCATGCAATTGCCGTGATCGCTTTGCGTTTCGTCCCACACTTGCGGCAGGGGGCGATGCGACAGATCGGCCAGCGAACCATCGCTCGTCTCCTCAGCCCATTTCGCGATCGAGCGCAATTCCGTAAACTCTGCCTCGTCGCGAAAAATCGTGCCGGCCCGGCCGACGGCGCCACGCAGACGACGACGGCTCAAATAGTTATGCCGTCCTTTGACGAGCACTGCCGAGAATTCCAGCGGAATAACCGCATTCAACAGTGGCAGGTCTTTCGTGATCAACTGCTCCTGCAGGCTGATCGTATAGGTCGAGATCACGATCCGCCGCGCGATCGGTTCCTTATCGCCGCCGGCAGTCGCCAAGATGGCCGGCACCAGATAGGCGAAACTTTTGCCGACCCCGGTCCCGGCCTCGACCATCAGATGCTTCTGGTCATTCAAGGCTTGCCACACGGCCTCGGCCATGGCGAGCTGTTGCGGACGGTTTTCGTAACGGGGCAAACGTGCCGCGATACGTCCGGTGGGGCCCAGAATCTCGGCAGGCGTAAAGGTCATGGCACTCCGCCGTGGATCGATGCGTCCGTGCAAACAATAGAGCGCTAGCGCGGCTTGGCCGGCGCGATCGTCCCCTGCTCGGGACTGCTGGCCGTTGCGTACAGTTTTTTCGGGATCCGTCCGGCAAGGAAGGCCAGGCGCCCTGCTTCCGTCGCCAGTCGCATGGCCCGCGCCATTCCCAGCGGGTCGCGGGCATGGGCAATCCCCGTATTCAACAGCACACCGTCTACGCCTAGCTCCATGGCGACCGTCACATCGCTGGCGGTGCCCACGCCGGCATCAACGATCACCGGATATTCGGGATCGCCGTCCTTGAGATACTCGAGGCAGATGCGAATGTTGTTAGGGTTCAACACTCCCTGCCCTGAGCCGATGGGACTGCCGGCCGGCATGACACTGGTCGCGCCAGCCTCTTTCAGTCGCCGGGCCGTAATCGGATCGTCGGTGGTGTAGACCAGTACCTGGAATCCTTCGGCCACCAGCTTTTCGGTAGCCGCGAGGGTGGCAATCGGATCCGGTAACAGCGTCTTCGTATCGCCCAGAACTTCGAGCTTTACCCAGTCGGCGCCGGGATTGTCTATGCCGAGCAGGATTTCACGCCCCAGTCGGGCTACACGAATCGCATCCTCGGCCGAGAAACAGCCGGCGGTATTCGGCAGCAAAACATATCGATTCGTGTCGATGTAATCGAGAATGTTGCGACCGGCGGCGTCGACCAGCCGTTCGCGCCGAACGGCAACCGTGATGCAGTCGGTACCCGAAAGCTCGAGCGATTGGGCCATCAACTCGTAGCTGGCGTATTTGCCGGTTCCCACGATCAATCGGCTAGCGAGCCGATGGTTGCCCAGGCGGAGCACCTGGCCGTCAGGGGCACCAACGTTGGAGCTCCCTTGACCGGCATCAGTGGTAGCGGTTTGTGACCCCATCGTTCATCCCCCTCCGACCAGCGAGACGATTTCCACGCGATCGCCAGCGGCCAGCACATGCCCACCGTGCTGCGCACGAGGGACCAACTCCAGATTGATTTCCACCGCAACCTGGCGAGGTGACAACTGCAAAGATTCCACCAGTTCGGCCACGGTCGTGCCAGGCGCGACAGGGCGCGGCTCGCCATTTAGGACGATTTGCAACGAGGCGGAAGCAGAGGCGTGACTCGCCGAAGTTTCCGGCGGCCGCGCTGAGGCAGGATACTTTGTCACCGCGGCATTTTAGAGCCGTGGCGCACGCATGGTCAAGCGGCGCAACCATTACCGACGGTTGCACTACTGACTGCGTACCGCCTGCGTGCGGAACTGCAAAACGTCAAGCCGGAACAATTGCCCCTTGAAAGGCATCACGCTCGTGGCCAGCCCGCGCGTCCAAGGGACGGCGTAGGCCACGACGCGACCGCTCGACGTGTCGGCCACATAGACGACGGCGTTCCCCGGCTGCATCTGCCCACCTTGCCGGCGCAAGCCGGCCGCGCCGGTGACCATCATAAACTTTGGATTCTGGTTGGCCTTCAGCCCCAGGTCATCCATCACCGACGTTTCGAACGCCGAGTTGAACTTACCAGTCGAGGTGCTGAGCACGGCGCACTTCAAGCTGCCGGTCAGAAAGTCCAGGAGAAACAACGCTTCAAGCTCGTCGTCGACCGGACCGGTCGCGATGGCGAAGTTGTCGGTGTGATCCGTCGCCACGGCGTGTAACGGCGCCCGAGGCACAAGCGCCCCCAGCCCCACCCCGACGAGCAACACCAAGATCAGCCAACCGGGCGATCTGCGGTCCCATAACGGCGTCATAACAAGCTCTCCTCGCATAAGAGCATAAGAAACGCCGGCTTCCCACGTGTCGGCCCGAACAACCGACAACCGACTGATCGCATAGTACCGCGCGTCCCAAAACCATACCAGATTGGCTTTTGCCGTGGTTTACCGCTGCGCCACTACAAATGGCTACTGCCCACGGTAAACTGGCGTCGAGCTTTCGCAGCCGCTATCAGGATCAAAGCCGAGCGCCCACGCCCTCGCAGGAGATTTCTCTACGATGTCCACGAATGGTTCTTTGAATCGAAAGTTGCGCATGGCGTTGGTCGGAGGAGGGCAGGGGTCCTTCATCGGACGCGTACATTGCACGGCCGCTGTGCTCGACAACCGCGCGGCGCTCGTTGCCGGCGCGCTTTCCAGCAACGCCGAAAGAGCCAAGGCCTCGGCCGCGGATTACGACATTCCCACCGATCGAGCCTATGGTTCCTATCGCGAACTGATTGATGGCGAAAAGAAGCTGCCGGCGGATCGCCGCATCGATTTCCTGTCGGTCGCGACGCCAAACCATACGCATTTCGAAATCGCCAAGGCGGCCGTCGAGGCCGGTTTCAACGTTATCTGCGACAAGCCGATGACGTTCGACCTCAAACAGGCCGAGGAATTGGCCGAAGTCGTCGACCGTTCGGGCGTGGTCTTCGCGGTGTCGCACAACTACACCGGATACCCTCTCGTACGGCAAGCGCGCGAGATGGTCCTCTCCGGCGAGTTGGGCGAAATCAACGCGGTCCGCTCCAACTACATTCAGGGCTGGCTACGGACACGGATCGAAACCGAATCGCAGAAGCAAGCATCGTGGCGCACCGACCCTTCGAAGAGTGGCGCCGCTGGCTGCTTTGGCGACATCGGCACGCATGCCTATAACCTGGCAAGGTTCGTCACAGGCCTGCTCCCGGAAAGCATTAGTTGCAATCTGAAAACATTTGCCGAAGGGCGTAAGCTCGATGATTACGGCCACGCGGTCGTACGCTTCGAGAACGGCGCGCTCGGAACGGTGACCGCCTCGCAAATCAGTCACGGCCGAGAAAACGACCTGTTTATCGAGGTCGATGGCACCAAGGGCTCGCTCGCGTGGCACCAGGAAGAGCCCAATAAAATGCTCTATCGCCGCAATGGACATCCGCTGAACGTCTACACGCGCAACCCCGGCGCGCCGTACATGAACGCCGCGGGCAACGCTGCCAGCCGATTGCCAGGCGGTCACCCCGAAGCGTTCTTCGAGGCGTTCGCCAATGTCTATCGTTTCGCTTTCGATGACATGGCCCTGCGTGCGGCCGGCCAGGCCTTCGAAAAGCGCAACACCATCTATCCGAACATTAACGATGGCGTCGAAGGGATGTACTTCATCCAGCAATCCGTAGCCAGTAGCGCACAGAATGGCGCCTGGCTGCCGCTGAAACACGCCCGAGCACGACGCTAATCCCAAGGCGTTCCGATAAGTTGCCGGCCACTAATGAGCGAGCAATCGACCAAAACTACCGGCCCTCAAGTGGTGCGCGTCGCTGTCGCCGTCGTCGAACACGCTGGCCAATACCTGATCGGTCAGCGCCCGGCCGGCACGGCACTCGCTGGCTTATGGGAATTTCCCGGCGGTAAACGGCTTCCGGACGAATCCGGGGCCCAGGCCGCGGAGCGTGAAACCGTTGAAGAGACGGGATTGCAAGTCCGCGCCGTGGGCAGCCACGACGTCGTAACCCATGCTTATGACCATGCCACGGTCGAAGTAACATTCGTGGCCTGCCATCCCACAATCCCACTCAGCGAACCGCGCGATCCCTTTCGCTGGGTCCCGGTGGCGGAGCTTGTGAACTATGAGTTCCCCGCGGCGAACGCGACACTCATTCGTAAACTCGTCGATGCGTCGGCCGCTCAGAAATCCCCCGCCTAGCAATCGACCGCGAAAAAAAAAAACTAAAAATCGAATCAGTTACTCGCTAGCACGAAATTGGTCGTTTGCTGACCATCTTTGTTAACAACGCGACGTAATTCGCGGCGAAAACTGGCCTACGCGGCAACGACGCGCCGCAATGCTGTTTCTTCAAGCGCACTCAGTTTTGCATGGACGCAAAAGCGGTATTGGACGAACGCGGAATCTTGAGTAAATTTTGCAAACTTTACAACGCCTGACGGGTGGCGGCGTCTGACGTCCCGCAGCGTCCGATTTGCTGAGTACCGAAGCTGCATAACACCTTCGGTTCGATTCCTCCTCAGGTGCGCTCGACGGCAGCGGATTTCGGCTCGCGATTTGCTTCACGGCCGACAGCCTTGCCAAGACCCAGGGATGTGGCAAGAGCTGCAACCGCAGACAATCTCGAGGAGACTAGAGCATGGATGCTCGCATCGCCCGCGCGGCCATCTTGGTCGCTGCGCTAGTGTCGTTAGGCGCTGGCTACCGCACTCCCAACTTCGTCGTCAATGCTCCGTCGCCGCAGATGGCGGAGCAGATCGGCAAACAAGCCGAGACCTTCCGCCACGATCTGGCGGTTCTTTGGTTAGGAAAGCCCCTGCCGAATTGGGCCCAGCCCTGCCCGATCACCGCACAAGTGGCCGAAAACCTCGGCGCCGGCGGCGCGACCAGCTTCATGTTCGATCACGGCGAAGTGTTCGGCTGGACCATGACGATTCAAGGTTCGCTCGAGCGAATCTTGGATTCGGTCCTACCGCACGAAGTCACGCACACGATTTTCGCCAGCCATTTTCGTCGGCCACTGCCGCGCTGGGCCGACGAGGGAGCTTGCACCACGGTCGAAGATATCAGCGAGCGCACCAAGCAGCAGCAAATGCTGATCACGTTCTTGCGCACCAACCGTGGGATCCCATTTCATTCGATGTTCGCCATGAAGGAATACCCGGCCGACGTCCTTCCGTTATATGCGCAGGGGCATTCGCTGGCGTCCTTCTTGATCCAGCAAGGAGGCCGGCAGAAGTTCTTGAACTTCGTATCGGCAGGCTTGCAAAACGAACAATGGCCGTCGGTCACAAAGCAGCAATACGGCTTCGAGAACCTCGCCGAACTGCAGAATTCGTGGCTAGCCTGGGTGCGCAAGGGAAGCCCGGCGATCAGCGCGCCGAATCCGGCGCCCGATACGCAACTGGCAGCGGCCACCCCGCGCAACCGCCCCGAACCTAACCTGATCTATCGCGGCCAAAGCAGCGATCGCGATGATGACACGGCGCCCGCTCCCCAAAAGACCGTACCGTTAGATAATCTGGCGGGCAATCTCGTTCCGGTTTCGCGTCAGCCGGCCGCGCGTCCTAATGTTGCCGCCCCCGCTCCCGAGATGGCATTAGCGGCAAACACGCCACTTCCGGGGCCAGCCAGTTGGCAGCAGATGGAGGGAGCTTCGGAGCGTGCAAGCTCACCACGTGATCCGTTCCAACGCGGCCCATCGACGGCCGGTGATCGACAGGTGCTTTTAGAATGGGATGCCGCGGCCAACCGATCCGCCGGACCTACTGGCGCTGCACCGGGTTCATCAGGGGCATCGGTCTACACGCCGCGCAATAGTCAGCCGATCGCAGCGCCGTAATCGCTCTCGGTCGAAGCCGGTACCCCGTGGCATGCCGCTGCGATTGATCGCACTACGGCAAGACGTAGCGGGTGACGTGGAAGAAGATCGGCGCGGCGAAGCAGATCGAATCGATGCGGTCCAGCACGCCACCGTGCCCCGTCACCAGCGTGCCATAATCCTGCACCCCTCGGTCGCGCTTGATGGCGGACATGGTCAGCCCGCCGAAAAAGCCCATCGTGGTGATCAGCAGCGACATGCCGGCCGCTTGCAACGGATTGAACGGTGTCGCCCAAAACAGAGCCGCACCGATCAGCGAGCTGCAAGCAACTCCGGCCAGAAAACCTTCCCAGGTGCGATTCGCGCTGATCGCCGGCGCAATGACTCTGCGCCCGACCACGTATTCTGCAGCAAAGTGGAAGGCATCTCCCATCGTCACGACCAGTATAAAGAACAATAGCAGGCTGGCGTTTTGCTCGTTCGGCAGTTTCAGATTCAATAACGCCGGCGCGTAGCTCAAGCAGTACACGCAAATCATCAGTCCAAACTGAATCTTCGCGCAACGTTCCAAGTAGCGTTTGAAGTCGCCCGCCAAGGCCACGCGCACCGGCACGAACAGAAACGCGTAAACCGGAATGAAAATGCTGTAAAGCCCGTACAAGTCCATGCCCACCAGCACATATTGCACAGGTGAGAAAAGAAAAATCCAGAACAGCGCGCGATGATCCGCGATCCGTGTGGGCGTTAGCGTAATGAACTCGCGTAGGGCCCAAAACGACAGCAAGAAGAACATGACCACGGTGGCGACTTTCCCTAAGAGGAAGGCCGCGGCCAGCACCGAGCACATCAACCACCAGGCGCGGATGCGCAGATTGAATTGCTCGATGACGGCCGGATCGAATCGCGGATCGGTCTGGCGTTTGAGGATCTGCCCAACGCCAGTGGCGATCGCCAGCAGCCCGAGCACGCCCAGGACCAACACCCATGTGACCGCGTCATTAATCAGGCTCATAGGTCCTTCAAGCGGCGTACGGCGTTGCGGGCGCGGCGGAGAAATTCCACCTTCGGCTCCTGGTTTTCCAGCCACATCGGAGGGCCGAAAGTGATACAGCTCAACAAGGGGACGGGCAGAAACTCTCCGCGCGGCAACACGCGATTCACGTTGTCGATATGCACCGGCACCAATTCCAGGTCCGGCCGTTTCTTGGCCAGGTAGTACAATCCGCTTTTGAATTCGTCGAGGTCCGAGCCCGTGTTGCGATGTCCTTCGGGAAACACGATCAGTGAATAGCGATCTCCCATGCTTTTCAGCATCAGGTCGACCGGGCTTTGGTGGACTTTGATTTCCTTGCGGTCGATCAACAGCGCGTCGAAGACCTTCATTGCGATCCAGCGGCGCACAAAGCCCTTTTCCCAATAATCCTTGGCCGCGACCGGCCGGGTCAGGTTGCGCACGCGGCGAGGCAACGAGGCCCACAACACCAACACATCCAGGTGGCTGGTGTGATTGGCAAAGTAAACGCGCTGGCATGTATCAGGCTGACAATCGATCCAGCGCACGCTTGCCCCGCTGATCAGGCGCGCGAGCGCCGCCAAAAACGTCCGCGTAGCCTGCGTCTGCAGGTCGACGTTTTCGCTCCAGCCGGCGGCTTTCCCGTCGGCGCTAGAAACAGCGGATTGTGTGTTGCGATGCAGCATGGCGACGATGTCGAATTCTCAGACGATCGCAAAGTCCGCGCGGTTTGTCGAGCGGGTCATGGAGCAGCTCGACGTCAAACGAATCAGGCGGTTGGTGAACTCAGGCCACCCGCGCACGACACCACAGCCTCGGGTGCCTGCGATCACAAGCCCTATATGGTAGGATGTCGCGGATACTACAGTATAGGACGTTTAAATCATCTTTTCGTGCCTCGACGGAGTCCCTCGATTCATGGGCCCGCAATCGATTCTTATTGCCGGAGAATGGCAACCGGCAAACGCCGCATCAACATTCCAGGCTGACAATCCCACCACCGCCAAACCACTTTCCGACGTGTACCCTGTCAGCACATGGCACGATTGTGACGCGGCCCTCGCGGCAGCCGTCGACGCGGCCCGTTCGCTGCGTTCGCTGCCGGTGGAACGGCTGGCCGTGTTCCTCGACCGTTTTGCTGAACGAATCGAAGCACGTGCTGCTGAACTCGTCGAAATGGCACATTCGGAAACGGCTCTCCCACAAAAACCCCGCCTGGCGGACGTCGAACTGCCGCGCACCACGAACCAACTGCGCCAAGCCGCGGCGGCGGCGCGTGAAGGTTCCTGGGCGCTGCCCACGATCGATACGAAGCTGAACATCCGCTCCTGTTATATGCCGCTCGGGCCTGTCGCGGTCTTTGGCCCCAACAATTTTCCGTTCGCCTTCAACAGCGTGGCGGGGGGAGATTTCGCCGCGGCCATTGCCACTGGCAATCCCGTGATCGCCAAGGCGAATACCTCGCATCCGGGCACAACCCGGCTGTTGGCCGAAGAAGCCTTTGCGGCCGTCACGGAAACCGAGCTCCACCCGGCAACGGTGCAATTGCTGTATCGCACGAGCCACGCTGACGGCGAACGACTGGTGGCTGATCCCCGGCTCGGAGCAACAGGCTATACAGGCAGCCGGTCGGCGGGATTGGCACTCAAGCGCGCGGCCGACGCGGCCGGCAAGCCTATCTATCTCGAACTATCGAGCGTCAACCCCGTGCTCGTTCTCAGCGGGGCACTGTCCGAGCGCGGCGATAAAATCGCAGAGGAGTTCGCCTCAAGCTGCTTAATGGGTACCGGGCAGTTTTGCACCAACCCAGGACTCGTCGTACTTCTGGGCGGCCCTGCCACCGAAGAATTCATCGCGAATGTAGCACGACGGTTCGGCGCTGCCCCCGCCGGGACGCTTTTGTCAGCGTCGGTGGCGCGGAATCTGGCCACCAGCGTGCGTGAGTTGGCTAGCGCCGGAGCGGACCTGCTGGTCGGCGGCGTCGCCGACTCCACCGGCGGATATCGTTTCGCGAACACATTACTCAGGGTTTCCGGCGAGCAGTTTCTCGCCGCGCCGGAAAAACTGCAGACCGAAGCGTTTGGAAATGCGTCGCTCGTGGTTGTCGCGCAGAATGCTCGCCAGGCGGCCGCCGTGCTCGACCATCTCGAAGGCAACCTCACCGGTTGCGTTTACTCAGATACGCGCGGCAGCGACGACGCTTTATATGCAGATTTAATCGACCATCTCCGGCCGCGCGTCGGACGGCTGTTAAATGACAAAATGCCGACCGGCGTCGCCGTCAGTTCGGGCATGAACCACGGCGGTCCATATCCCGCGACGGGACATCCAGGCTTTACCGCCGTGGGGATCCCCGCCTCGTTGCGGCGTTTTGCCATGTTGGCCTGCTACGATGGCGTCCGTCCGGCCCGATTGCCCGAATTGCTGCAGGACAAGAATCCCGCGGGCCAACCGTGGCGGCTTGTCGACGGCGCCTGGACGCAAAGCGACGTCAAAGCATAGTGCGTCACGAAACGAGCACGCCACGATTCGCGCGCAGCTCTTGCAGATGGGGCACGTCAAGGATCGTAAATGGCGACGCTACACTTTCCCACGATTCTCCGCGCTGCGGAATATGCGCGACGTCGAGCGGTCCGAGTCGACTTGCTAACTTCAAGTAGCTGATCCGCCGCGGCTCGAGTCCGATAATCCGCGCGCAAGTGGCGTCAACCGCGGTCGGATTCAGTCCCACGGCGATCAGGCCCAGCCGTTTCATGCTTCCCAAGATCGGCCCGTCCCCTTCCATGCACTCGATGCCGTCGACGATCGCGATCGTTCGTGGTAACGACGCATTGATGTCAAACACGGTTTGCGGAATGCCGGCATGGTGCAGCACGTTTTTGGGCCAGCCGTAGGCGATCCCCGGCAGCACGCCGTACATGTTCTTCATCGCAGCGGTCATCCCTACCCAATGGTGCGTTTTCAGCTTGGGCATGGAAACGATTAAATCGGCCTCGGCGACGGTGCTAGGAAACGAGAACGTGGCCAGCTTCGACGCACGGCCACGATTGGCGACCGTCGTAATGTCATCGTAATTGAGGTCGGCAAACTCGATCTGTTCCGAATCGATCGCCGGTCCCACCCCCGATTCGAATAACGCCATTTGGGAGTCGCGAACATGCCCCGGCGCCTCGCCCACCACGACCTCGGCCCCCCAGCGGCGAAATACTTCAGCGGCCGCGATCACCATCGCGGGATGCGTTGTCATGTGCGGTCGAGCGCGCGACGGTTCAACCAGGTTCGGTTTCAGCAGTACGCGGCGACCTTGCAACGATGTCGGCTCCAGTCCGGCGGCCAACAAACCGTCGGTAATCGTGCGGGCCAAAGGGCCATCGTACGTCTGGTGTCTGGCTAGAAAGACCGGTTGCGGCTTGGTCAACGCGCTTCGCACGAGCGGATAAGCGATGACGCCGGCCGTGGCCACGCCCGCCCCTACCAGCAGGGCGCGACGGTCCAGCCGCGGTGCTTGCCCGTTGAAATGCTTATCGCAGTCGATCTTGTCAGTCGAGTCCATCTTCGTCTGTCGAATCACGCGGCCTGATGATTTGTTGAAAAGGCGACTAACGGGCAATCACTGCCCATCGCCGCAAGTGCGAGCAGCGCGAGCTCGAGTGAAGCCCCGCGGCGATATGAACCTTCGACGCAGGCCGACAGCCACTCGTCGGATTGCGCCAGAGTCGTTCTCTGCGCAGCCAAGCCCAGCAGGCCGTAGGCCAGCGATGCCGGAGTGGTCTCGGGTCCCAAGGTTCCTTGCAAGTAGGCGATCGACGCGGCGATTCGCCCTTGTGCGTCTGGGCGACCAGCCAGCGCCAACAATGTCAGTCCCGTCGGTTCGACGTGCGGCAGCAAAGCCTGTCCGAGAACAATCGTATTGCCGTAATTACATCCTCCGGTGGAAAGCAACCGATCGTAAAGCAATCGCGCGGCGTCCCGCGCGCGCGGATGTTCTGCGAGTCCGGCCGCGCGGAGCGCCAAGAGCGCGAGCGCCGATGGCTCGACCCAAGAATGCGTGCCCACGACCCAGGGCCAGCCGGCAATCGATGTGTCGTGCCCCGTGTATTGCGCGTTCGCAGAAGTTTCGCCGGCGATCGTCAGCAGCCATTCGACGGCGCGTCGACTCCCTTCCTGCTCGGCCCAACTCGGCGCGTTCGACGGCGCTGTGCCGATCGACTTGATATTTGTGGCAGAGACAGCGCCGGTCAGTTTCCACGCCAGTACAGCCAGTCCTGTTGGCCAACAGGGCGCTGGCTCATCTTTTCGAATTCCGACGCTACCGTTCGTGTTCTGCAGATCCAGGAGCCAGACCCGCGCGCGTGCTGCGGCTTCGTGACGACCGTACGCAGCTAATGCCAAAGCAGCCCAGGCTGTCGGCTCGGCGGCCGGCGTTGTCCGGGCGCTATAGCGCCAGTCGGTCTGGCATTCCAGGAAATCGAGAGCACGATCGACGGATTTCATTAAAGCCAAGTGAGGGAAGCAAAAGGGCAGGGCACGTACACCCATCATTTGGAGCGGCGCGCAAGCCTACGTCGCAGGCCCTGCGGCGGAGGATTTAGCACTAGCCCTTTACGCAGAAACTCGACCGCCACACGCCAAAAGATCGCGCGAGGATGCGTTAGCCGGGAGTTGGTGACGTTGAAACCGTTACTCCCTGCTCAAATCGCTTTATTTGACTTCCTGAAAACGCAAACTAGGTTTCCAATGCACGGGACGAAAGCGTAAGCCGGAAGCCCGTCCGCGGAATGACATCGCGATCATTCCTGCGTTCCCATCTGAATGGATACTCATCCGAAAAAGAATGATTCTGCACTGACCGGAAGGAGCGCAGCACGGTCCATTATCCGCAATCCTTTGTGCCGAGGGGCACGACGGCTTTCGACGATGGATCATCGCGTCGCGTTGAGATTTCGATCGAACCGTATTTGAACTCGCGTTCGATCGCAATCAACCAGCGTGCAAAAACTAACCACCCTTGGATTGCAAACGGTCTGTCCCAATTTTGGCCCGACGCGTGGTCGTGCCAGGGCGACCCCAGGAACGGAGGATTCCCATGACGACGCTCGCATTGAAGGTACAACGTTTCCTCAAGTCCGAAGACGGCCCAACCGCTGTGGAATACGCGGTGATGCTCGCATTGATTGTGATCGTCTGCTTGGCAGCGATTCAATCGATCGGCACGAATGCCAATACGACGTTCAATAGCGTCGCGACGAAGCTCGGCTCGTAATCGACCGCGGTATTGGACAATCGTTCGCACGACCGTCTATTACCTGTTTGCACGCTACACCCCTGGAATTCGCCCTCCGCGAATTCCAGGGGTTCTTTTTTGACCTAAGGTTTTCCTAGGGACCTTCGAAACCGTTCCGAGACATCGCCATGTATCCTGGCATTCCGTTCGACTACGTTTGTGCCGGCGCAGAAGCACTGTCAGCCCTGATTGGCATCGTCATGGCCACGGTGTACATGCTGTTCTTCATGCGCGGCTAAGACAGCCGACTCATGCTGACCGCGGCGGATTTGTCTTGCAGTCGCCAGACGATGTCGCGGTCCAGATGCGGCGATCGGGCGCCGCGCCCCTCTTTCGAGACGTGTTTCTTGTCTCGTATCCCACCACTCGTTTTTTGACATAAGTTTGAATTGACTGATCTCTGCGCACTTTTGTCACAGGACAGGCGTTCGCATCAACAGACTGGTGCATGTACCGCTCGCCTGGGCAACCGCGCAAACAAGACATCGCCCCTCTCGCACATCGGAGATTGAGCCGTGACGGATATGGAAGCTTTGCGAACTGCCCTCATCGCAAACTGGCCCATTTGGGTCGTTACCTTCTTGCTCGTAACCGCCGCGATTATCGACGGCTGGATGTTGAAAGTTCCCAACTGGCTGACCTTCCCCATGATCATGGCCGGCTGGATCTACAGCACCGTGTTCTTCGGTTGGGAAGGTCTGGGCTGGAGCCTGGCCGGAACGGCTGCCGGACTGGCGCTGCTCATGCCGTTGTACGCGATCGGCGGCATGGGAGCTGGGGACGTCAAGCTGCTAGCCGGCGTCGGCGCCTGGGTTGGTGCCAGCACCACGTTCTACGCGTTCTGCCTCTCGGCCGTGGTGGGTGCGATCATTGCCATCTTGATGGTTCTGATCCGTCGCGATTGGAGCAAGCACCACATGCAATTCTGGATGATTTTCAACGAGATCTTCACGGTCCGCGATCCCAATCAATTGTCGACGATTGCCGCCGAGCGCAAGAGCAGCATGCTGCTTCTGCCGTACGGAATTCCGATTGCCATCGGCACGATCATGTACTTTGCGTGGGAGGGGATGCTGCTATGAACGACCACCAAGAAATGCCAGCGTTGCTTCTAGGCGAGCCAGATTGTCAAACGAGAAATCGATCGCCGCGCAGGCTTAAGCTGGAGAAGCTCTGCCGGTTATGCCGAAAAAAGCGACGAGGGTCCGCTGTCGTGGAATTTGCGATCGTGGCCCCTGTATTTTTCGCATTCACTTTGGGCATGATCGAGGTCGGTCGCGGAGTCATGGTGCAGCAAATTCTCACAACCGCATCGCGTGAAGGAGCGCGCCAAGCCGTGCTCGATGGCGCAACGGAAAGCGCGGTCACGACTTTCGTCAAAAACTACCTAACGACTGCTGCCGTCGTTGCGGGGAGTACCAGCGTCACCTTCACGCCGGATCTGCCGACCGCAGCGGGATATACCGGACCGGTCACCGTTAAGGTTACCGTACCTTTCAGTCAAGTGAGCTGGTCACCATCGCCAATCTTCCTTAAAGGCGCGACGTTGACCGCTAGCACAACTATGCAGCGCGAGGGCATCCAGTGATGGTGCTGCGCCTCGGTAGCGAGCGCGCGGCCGGCAACATGAGTGGCTTGGGGGATTCATGCGTCCGAAATCGTTGATACTTCTGGTCCTGGCCTTGGGCTGCGGGCTGGTGGCCGCCATTGGCATCAATCAGGTGCTGGCGAACCGCCCCGTAGAACAGGCTGCCGATACCGGAGAAACCGTACCGATTTTCGTTGCTCTCGTCGACATCGGCCTGGGAGATCCCCTGACGCCGCAGGTGCTGAAGCTCGAAGAATGGCCGAAGATGAAGGTGCCACCAGGCGCCCTGTTGCACCTCGAAGATGTCGAGGGACGTCGCGCCCGCACTAAATTCTACGGCGGCGAACCGATCATCGAAGCCAAGCTATTTGCCAAAGGAGACCAGGCGTCGGGCGCCACGGACCTGATCCCCAAGGGCTATCGAGTCGTGTCGGTCAAAGTCGACGATGTCAGTGGCAGCGGCCTGATTCTGCCCGGCGATCGAGTGGATGCACTTGTGCATCTGACTGATCATGGCGGGATCGCGTCCGAAGGGAATCGCTCGAGCACGCACACGTTCTTGCACAACGTCAAAGTCTTTGCTGTCAACAACGTTTACAGCCGCGAAGCGAATGGCACCGAGGCCATCACGGCCAAGACCATCTCGCTGCTGGTGACCCCGCAGCAAGCCGAACTGGTAACACTCGCCAACGAGATGGGCAAGATTCGCCTCGTAATGCGTAGCGCCGACGACGAATCGCAAGACGAGACCGCCGGAGTAACGCAAAGCGAGCTGTTCAAAGGGGGCGACAATACGCTCGCGCAAAAGCCGGCCGCTCCTGCTGCCGAGAGCCTCTTGAAGATGCTTGAACCGGCGAAGAAACCGGAACCCGTCGAGCCGGATCCGCCCGTGCAAACCACTTGGAAGATGGTGGTGATCAAGGGGGACGCTGTCGAAGAGGTCGAGTTCGAGGACGGCGATCGCGTCGGCGGCGCCGTGCAGGTTCGCCAGGTCAACGGGCCGAACGATGCTGCAGGCGGAGCCACGCCAGCCACGTTGCCGCTCGTCGGGACGCCGGACACACCGACAACGCTCCCGACCGAGATTCCGCCTTACACGCCAGCAGCCGGTGACGGCCCCTAAGCAAGGAAACTAATTACTAAACTCTGTCCCAGGACCTCCACAACCTGGGGCACAAAAACGATTCGACATCCCGACGTGACTCGGCAAAGGCTATCCGCTGATCAAGGATGACAGCGATACCAGGGAAGGGCGCCGAGCCACGATAGCAGCAAGGAAGTTCACGGATGAGTATTCAGCCTCAAGGACGAGGTCTGTCGCGACTCCGCCGGAAAGCGCACCAAGCGCTGACCGTGGCTACGATCGTCGCGCTACTGCTGCCACCGGCGCCGCAACGGGCGTTTGCGCAGGACCCTTCGGCCATCGCGGCGCAAGCGATCGTTTATAAGGTGCAGGGGTCCAACGAGCGTCTGGAAATGGTGATCAATTCCAGCCGCATCCTGACCATGGACCAGAAGGTCCCGCAAGTGCAGGCCGCGAATCCTGACTTGGTCGAGTTGACGCCACTCTCAGCGACCCAGGTTCAACTGCTGGCTAAAAAGACCGGCGTAACGCAGGTCAACCTATGGGACGAGGAGCAAAAGGTTCACACGATCGACGTGATCATCTATCCAGATGCTCGCGAACTTTCGATGCTCTTGCAGGCGCAGTTTCCCACCACGGCCCTACGCGTGGTTCCGACCGCCAACAGTGTGATTCTCTCGGGACACGTTGACGACCCGAACCAAATCAGCCGCATCGTGCAGATCGCCGAGGACTACTACCCCAAGGTTATTAACAACATCACGATCGCCGGCGTTCAGCAGGTGCTGCTGAAGGTGAAGGTGATGGAAGTTTCTCGAACGAAGCTGCGCAAGATGGGTTTTGACTTCCGCGCACAGTCGGGACAAAGCTTCTTTCAATCTGCCATCAGCCAGCTCCTATTTACCAATCCTGGTGCTTACACCGGCTTAGCACCGGGCCCAGGCGTGCTGGCCAGTGCGTCGGCGGACAATCTGCATCTCAGCTTCGGCATCGTTAATCCCAATAGCGCCTTCCTCGGATTCTTGGACGCCTTAGAGCAGCAGCAGTTGGCGACGATCTTGGCCGAACCGAATCTCACGGCCTACAGCGGACGCCCGGCTAGCTTTTCCTCGGGCGGCCAGTTCCCCGTGCCCGTTCCGCAAAGCTTAGGCACGATCTCGGTCCAGTGGAAAACGTACGGCACGCAAGTCGACTTCGTGCCGATCGTCTTGGGCAACGGCGCCATCCGCCTCGAGGTCTATCCGCGCGTCACCGAAATCGACGACACCCATTCGGCCGTGATCAACGGCCAAACAGTGCCTGCGCTCAAAATTCGCGAAGCCAATACCGGTGTCGAAATGCGGGCAGGGCAAACACTAGCACTGGCGGGATTGATCCAAAATCGGCGCATCTATACCAAGCGATCTGTGCCCTGGTTGGGCGAACTGCCGTATGTCGGCGCCTTGTTCCGCAACGTGACCGGAACCGACGAAGAGATCGAGCTCTTGCTGATGGTCACACCGCAACTGGTCGAAGCCCTCGATCCGTGCGACGTGCCGCCCGACGGCCCTGGCACCGCCACGTCCAGCCCCACCGACACGCAACTTTATTTGAAGGGACACATCGAAGTGCCGCGGTGTCCTGGCGATGACGCCTGTCGCCCGTCATTGTCACCTGGATCTCTCTTTGAATTCTCGCGGCCCATGGGCGGAAATCCCGGAGCCGAGCCCTCGGCCGAAGGGGTCGCACCGCAGGGCGAAGTGGTCGATCCGCCGACACCCGAGCCCCCACTGTCGACCACGCACCGCGGCACGATTCTGCGGTCGCCCCCCACGGCGTCCGCCCGGCCGGAACGCGTCGTGCAAGACGCCCCCAAGGCGCCTCCCCCGGTGGCACGAAAACCCGCGGCACGTCCACCGGCAGCCGACGAGGCGGTGGGACCAGCCCTCGAAAATCGTGCTGTCTCGTACAGTCCGAACAATCGTTCGTCGCGGAATGTCACGGCGCAACGTGCCTCGGCGCAATCTCCGCCGGGAATCGTCGGGCCCGTTGGTTATGACGTAAAAAATTAGGGCGAGCGAGTGTATCCCGACGGTCCGGGAGGAGGATCGCGGTTCGCCCTTAGAAGGTACGACCACCGGCGCGACATTCACAACTATGGCCAATGTGCTCCGCTTAGCCGTCGTCGATCCAGTCGACGCCACGCGCGACGCTATCAAGTCGATGCTGCTGGGGCTCGACCTCGTTTGGCTCGAGGCGGAATGCTCGCGCTATGAGTTTTTCGCAGACGTGGTGCTGCAAACGCATCCGGATATCGCCCTGGTCTCGCTCGATCAGGACCATGAGAAGGCCTTACGGCTGATCTCCCGGCTCAGCGAAGAGACGCCCGAGTGCAGCATCCTGGTCGTCAGCAGCTCGACCGATGGCAGCCTGATTCTGAAGGCCATGCGGGCCGGCGCCAAAGAGTTCTTGACCCGCCCGGTAAAGATCGAGGACTTACTCGAAGCCCTTGGCCGGATCAGCGAGAAGCGTTTTGGTCGCGGCGAGTCGAAGGCGCGCCATAGCACGATCATCGCGATTGCCGGCGCCACAGGCGGAGTCGGCTCGACGAGCCTGGCGGTGAACCTCGGCTGCGCCTTGGCGGCGAATGAGAAGAACTCCGCCGCGGTCGTCGACCTCGACTTGTGCCTGGGCGATGCGGACGTTTTGCTGGATACGATTCCGGATTACACCCTGTTGGACGTCGCCCAGAATATCACGCGGCTCGATTTTGCCCTGCTCAAACGCTCGCTGACCAAGCATTCGTCAGGGCTCTTCCTGCTCCCCAGGCCCGTGCAGATGGAAGACATCTCGCAAATCGCGCCGGATGACTTGCAACGCGTGATCGGGCTTTTGAAGGCCACCTTCACGCATCTGGTTCTCGATCTGTCGAAGTCGTACAACGAACTGGACCAGGTGGCGCTACAGATGGCGGACCAGGTTCTTCTGGTGACGCAGCTTGATCTGCCCTGCCTGCGGAATGTGGTGCGATTGATGACCACCTTCCAGTCCAATCAAGGTATGGCCGACAAGGTCAAGATCGTGCTCAACCGGGTCGGGCTCGACTGCGGGCACATCAGCTTGAAAAAAGCGCAAGAGACCATCGGCCGGGAAATCTTCTGGCAAATACCCAACGACTATCGAACGATGATCGAAGTCCGCAACAACGGCGTGCCGTTGATCGAGCAAGCTCCCAAGGCCGCGGTCACGCAATCGATCGTCAATCTGGCCGCGGCGCTGACCGGCACAGCTCGCCCAGAAGGTGAGGCCGGCGACGGTAGCCGCGCGGCCATCACACGGCTGTTCAACTTCTGGCCGAAGAACGGGCCGACTACGACCAAGTAGCGATTAGTCCGCACCGGTCGGGCCGTGCGCATCGCGCCTCGCGATAAGGCCTATTCTGCTCGTCAGCACTCTACAGCGGCAGGGCATACCTATTGGGGGCATTTACCCCAACGGCTCGCGTCAAAGCATGGGAATTCGGCCCACGGGCTGTCGCGTGCGTGAGCTATCCTTTTAGGGACGATTTTCCAGCGTCCTGCTCCCCGTGCGGTTTTCGCGCGGACGGGCCCTATCAGCCGACGATGCGAACGCGATACGAAAGACAGCAAGCCCCATGGCCAAAACTCCCCTGACGACCACCCGCGAAAAAACGCAAGACAACGACTTCGAAGAGCTCAAACGGCGTATCCACGGCAAACTGGTCGACAAGCTCGACCTGACACGGGTCGGCGACCTGGCCGGCGATGTGCTGCGTCGCGAGATTCGGCTGGTCGTCGAACACCTCTGCGATACCGAAGACACGCTGCTGAATCGCGCCGAGCGTGAACGGCTGGTCGACGAGGTACTCGATGAAACGTTCGGTCTTGGTCCGCTGGAGCTGTTGCTCAAGGATCCCACGATCAGCGATATCCTGATCAATGGGCCGAAGAATATCTATTGCGAGCGCAAGGGAAAGATGGAAAAAACCTCCGTCACCTTTCGCGACAACAATCACTTGATGCAAATTATCGATCGCATCGTCTCGAAAGTCGGGCGGCGCGTCGACGAAGTCTGCCCGATGGTCGATGCGCGTCTCCCGGATGGTTCGCGCGTTAATGCGATCATTCCTCCCTTGGCCTTGGACGGCGCCGCCGTGTCCATTCGCCGTTTCGGTGCCAATCCGCTAAAGCTTGAAGACCTGCTCAACTACAAGGCGTTCACCCCCGAGATGGTGATGCTGCTCGAGGGAGCGATCAAGGCTCGCTTGAACATTGTCATCTCCGGCGGCACCGGCTCGGGCAAGACGACGCTGCTGAATACGCTGTCGAGCTTTATTTCCAATACGGACCGCATCGTCACGATCGAGGACGCGGCCGAATTGCAATTGCAGCAGGATCACGTCGTGCGTCTGGAAACCCGTCCGCCGAATATCGAAGGCAAAGGCGCGATCACGGCCACGGACCTGGTGAAAAACGCTCTCCGTATGCGGCCCGAACGAATCATCATCGGCGAATGCCGCGGTGCCGAGACGCTCGACATGCTACAAGCCATGAACACCGGTCACGAAGGATCGCTGACCACGATTCACGCCAATAATCCGCGCGACGCCGTGGCTCGTATCGAGACCATGATCACGATGGCCGGCTTCGAGCTGCCGCTAAAGGCCATGCGGCAGCAGGTATCGAGCGCCATCGACCTGATTATTCAAGCCAACCGCTTGCAGGGAGGGCCGCGCAAAATCACGCACATCACCGAAATCCTCGGGATGGAGCAAGACACGATCGTCATGCAGGACATTTACCATTACATCAAAGATGGCATCGACGAAAACGGTCGCGCCCGTGGACGATTCGTGTCGACGGGCATCCGACCGGCATTCATGGAAAAACTCGAAGCCGCCGGCGTGCGATTACCGGCCAGCGCCTTCCGCCAACGCGTGATGTTAGAGGATTAACCGCGATCGCAAACGGCCAACACGACCAATCCCATCGAGTACCGTCTCCCCGCTTAGCGTGAATTAGCTATGACGCCAACACTCATGATTTCGATCGCCGCGTTCGTCGGTGTGGCCGCTTTCGTCGGCTGCATCGCGATGTTCTGGCGCGAGAAGAACGATAAGGGAATCGAGCAAAGGCTCGACGTCCTCACGGGCGTAAGCTCGGCGAGCAGCGTTAAGGACAATTTGCTCAAAGGGAGCGTGCTGGCGGCGCCACTCAATGCAACCCCTAGCATCCTCGAAGGGATCGTCGCTCGTTATCACAACCTGGGCTTACTTTTCGAACAGGCCGATACGACTCTAACCCCTTCGCGTTTCTTCGGCATTTCCGCGGGCCTGGCCGTTTTGGGCGCCGTGGCGTCGGTCGTGGCGGGCTTCCCCGCCCCCCTTACGCCGCTGGGGGCACTGGCGATGGCGACGTTGCCGGTGCTGTGGCTGATGTTTCGTCGTAGCAGACGCATGAAAGCCTTTGCCGTTCAGTTGCCCGATGCGCTGGAATTGACTGCCCGCGCGCTGCGCGCGGGCCACAGCCTGGCCTCGGGCTTCAACCTGGTGCGCGAAGAAATGGCAGCGCCCATCGGCAAGGAATTTGGTCGCGTCTTCGAAGAGCAAAACCTCGGCGTCTCGATGGACGATTCGCTGACAAGCCTGACACGACGCGTTCCCAACCTCGACTTGAAGTTCTTCGCCACGGCCATCGTCTTGCAGAAACAGACGGGCGGTGACCTGGCGGAGATTCTCGACAAGATCGGTTACATCATCCGCGAGCGTTTCAAGATTTGGGGTCAGGTGCAGGCTCTGACCGGTGAAGGCCGCCTGTCCGGCATCGTCCTGTTGGCCTTGCCACCAGTGTTGTTTCTGGCGGTGTACCGGCTGAATCCCGACTACGTCATGATGCTGTTCACGGACACGATGGGAAAGAAAATGCTCGCCGGAGCCGTCGTCATGCAGGTGTTGGGCGCGCTTGTGATCCGGAAAATTATCAATATCAAGGTGTAATCCGTGATTCTCGCCAACCTGATCGACTTCACTCAGATTCTGCCGCTGGCGGTGTTTGGCCTGTTTGCTGTGGCCGCCTGGTGGTTATTGGATTTGCTTGCCACGGGTCGCCCCCGTGCCATGCAGCGGCTGGATGAATTGAAGAATCCTGCTCTGCGCCGTCGCGAGGCCGCGTCGGTGACCAAAAAGCAAGACGCGATGACCAAGGTGCTCGAGGCCGCGTCGCCTGCCTTGGCCGCGCCGCTGCAGCCGAAAAGCGAGCTCGAAGCCAGCAAAATAAAGATGAAGCTTTCCAACGGCGGCTTCCGTGGCGAGTCGGCAACAACCATCTTCCTCGGCTTCAAATTCTTGGGGCTGATCGTCGGCCTGTTTGGCTCGGGCGCCGCGATGGCCGTAAGGGGAGATTTTAGCCAGAAGTCGACCATGATCACGCTGCTCATCACCGGCTTCCTCTTCTATCTGCCGGACCTGGTTCTGAAACTCATCATCAGCAAGCGCAAAGAAGCAATCTTCCTGGGCCTTCCGGATGCTCTGGATCTGATGGTCGTCTGCGTCGAGGCCGGATTGGGATTGGATCAGGCCATGCGAAAAGTCTCGGACGAGATGAAGCGCATTTATCGCATCATCTCTGAAGAGTTCGCGCTTTCGAATTTTCAACTGCAGGTCGGCAAGTCGCGAACCGAGGTATTGCACGAGCTTGGCGTGCGGACCGGTGTCGATGATCTGCGCAGTCTGTCATCGATTTTGATCCAAGCCGACAAGTTCGGTTCCAGCATCGCGCAGGCGCTGCGCGTGCAAAGCGACTCGATGCGTACGCGCCGCCGGCAGTTGGCCGAAGAAAAAGCTGCCAAAACCGCTGTTAAGCTGATTTTTCCGCTGGTGATCTTCATCTTTCCGGGCATTTTCGTCGTGCTTGTCGGACCGGCTGCTATCACGATGGTCCGCGAAATGTTCCCGATCATGAATGGCAGCGGGCTCTAGCGAATCTGCGCAAGGCAGGACGCGCAAGTCTCTCAGTGACACATATTCGGCTCCTGCGGGCCGATAACGAGAAAAGGCGCCCTACCCGCATACCAGCCGGCCGCGAGCAATCGGCGGCGCCAAGCTCTGCTCGCTGCGCGTTTCGCGAAGAGGTTCTTTCATGATTCGTTCCCTGCTCGTCGCACCACTCTTGGTCGGTGCCGCCCTGTCGTCAAAGGCAACCTTGGCGCAGTCGGCGGGCATGCCTGCCGAGGCCCAATGCCAAGACGGTGACGCCAAGCCGGAAGGAAATTTCTTCAAGCGAGCCTGGTATTCGGTCTGCCGCGACTTCAAGCGCAACAACAACTGGCCGGATCCCTTTGTCGCGGCCGATCGCGCAAATACCCGCGTCCATTTCGATCTTGATACGGCCAATGGCTGGCGCGTGCAGAACACGCTTGGCGAGCAGTACTTCGTCGACGAGGGCACTCAACTCACCGAAGCCGGCCGATTGAAGGTCGCCGCCATCATTAATCAAACCCCGCTGTGCTATCGGGCGATTTTCGTGCTTCGCGACCCAACCCCCGAAACGACCGCTGGCCGAGTGGTCTCGATACAAGAGGCCGCTGTCGCCGTCCTGGGCGATCGGCCGCCGGTGCCGATCTTCGAGACTTACGACAAGCCGCGTGGCGCGCCCGCCTACTACGTCGACGAAGTTACGCGCCGCTACCAGGCCACGATTCCCGATCCACGTCTGCCTGAGGATGACGGCAGCAGTTCGCTGTCCGGCGGGGGCGGCGGAAGCGGGAGCGGCAACGGCCAATAGCAGCTAACACATTTCGCCCCGCTCCACACGGAGCGCCCATCTCAGGGGCAACGGTCCTACTGGCAAAATTGGGAATCAGTACTGACTTGCGGTGCCGCTGCTAGCAGACCTGGCCGGGTGTACCAAACGTTCGCACTGCCGGACGAGCCAGCGGCGGGCTACCGACTTACGTTTGCACGACCCGAAGGTTTAACGCCACGGCGTTCCACCCCGCTTACCGGCGCCGCCTGTCTTTACCCTGACGATCCTTAGGGATTCGCCGATCTGCCAGTTCGCTTACAGCCGGCGATCCAGCGCGACCGAAGAAGTATACCGACACCGCGAAATCGTTCTCTTCGAGATAATTGCGATGGTTTATTTAAGTCTCAAGCTTCCGCGCTGCCAAATCAATACGCAGCGCGAGGCAACTCGTCGAGGTCCGGGCAGGCATTTGCTTGCAGCGCTGGCCCTTGGCGCCACAGTCGCATTAGCGGGTTGCGTCAGCACGAATTCGACGGATCCCGGTTTTGGCCAGCAGGACCAAGCGCAGTCGAACAGTTCGAAGCTAGCGGCCTTTAGTCCCGCGGCGATCGGCAGGAGTGTTAGCGGTACCTTCAAAGCCGGCACGGACAAGGTCAGCAAAGCCTTTAAGCCTCAGCCGCCGAAGCCGGAAGAGATGCCGACTACCGAGGAGACCGTTGGCTGGTGGCCCTTTAACAAGAAGGATGACGGACCCGGCGCTGATTTCTTCGTGTCATTGGCACGTGTTCATGAACAAACCGGCGACCTTGCCCGAGCCTCCGGAGAGTACGAAAAGGCGCTGGCCATCGATCACGATAACTCCGCGGGACTGGTCGGTTGCGCGCACCTTCTCGATCGCCAGGGAGAGAAGGTCAAGGCAGTTCAGTATTACAGCCGCGCCGCGAAGCTGTATCCCGAAGATGCCTCGGTCGCGAACGACCTCGGTCTCTGCTATGCACGGCAAGGGAAATTCGACCTGGCGCTCGAGTATCTTGGCAAAGCCGTCACACTGCAGCCCGATCGGCAGTTGTATCGCAACAACATCGCCACGGTTCTTGTCGAAATGGGTCGCGTCAACGAGGCCGTTGCGCAAGTGGCGGCCGTCTATGGAGAGCCAATTGCGCATTACAACGTTGGCGTTCTGTTGAAACAGACCGGCAAACGAAATGCGGCCATCCAACAGTTCGCCTTGGCGGTTGAGAAAGATCCGGGCTTGAACGAAGCCCGCGAGTGGTTGGATCGCATGAACGCCGAGGAACCGCCGCGTGAACAGTTGGCCGAGGTGCAAACCATTGATTCGTCAGCCAGCAATGGCCGGGGAATCCCCACGGCACACTCTCAGCCGGTGACGAGCGAAGCGGTGGCAATTTCACCGAAGCCAGCCTCACCGGCGCGCGTCGCATCCCGACCCATCGCCAAGGAAACGCCGCGGTACGATGCGCCGGCTACAAGCGACGCCACGAAAACCGAAGTCGTCGCCGCGCCGGTCGCGCCTCCGGTCCCGGCAACTCCCGCGACCCCTATAGCCCCCGTGCCCAATGCTTCCGTCGGAGTCCCCGCCGTCGACGTCGGCGCGGTCCCCGCTACGCAGTTGAATTACGTGCCGCCTAGCCGGTACTAACGCTCCGCCTTAAATCCCGGCCTGCTACTTGGCACCGAGGCGCTGTGTGATTTCCTTCAGGAAGTCGACGGCAGCGGCAGGGAAGGCCTCTTTTTCTTTGCTCCAGTAGCTGATCAGGGCCGGCTGCCCATCGATCGTAATCGGCAGATGCATGCTGGATCCCAGCGCCCGCCGCATCGCTACCATATCAGCGCCCTGCTCAAGCAGTTGGGCATTGACGACCGGCTGCCCCGCCTGGATGTAACCGGCCAAGGTCGATTCTGTGGCCGGATAGCTACGTTCGACGCCCCCCAGAGGATAGCTTAGCACGACGGGCTGAGCGACCTGCACGAACACGAGCTTCGCGTCGTCGATCCGACTGACGCAAATGCGATCGATCTGCGGTAGCTCCTTCGTCACCCGATCCAGCAACTTTTCCATCGCAGCGGTGGACTTCAAGGCGCCTTCGGCCGCGCGGGATATCGCCTTGCTGACGTGCGGTGCGTTCCCTTTCAGGCCCGCGACGAAACGAGACGCTCGCGTTTGGTCAGGGCTCACATCCTGTGGGTAGATGTCGTCGGTCTCGGTGAACCAGCCGATCATCATCTCTTCCCAGGTCTGATCTCCCCAGGAGACGGGCGAGTTCGGGTCCGGATTCGCAAGGTTACCGTCCGAATTGTCGAAATGCGCCAGGCACTGCAGCTCGGTGCCGGCGGGCACGAACTTTGGCGATTCAAGCAGGTACGTTACCTGCCAGTTAAAGTCGTAACGGGGCACGTTCAAGATCGTCTCCGACTTACCATCCGGGTATTTCAGATCGTAACGGAACGACTTGCCGCGCAAGTGCATGTGCGGAGTCAGATTGATCAGCATCGCATCCTTGGCAAACTTATGCGCCGACTTCACGGGGTAATTTTCCGCTTGCGCCGGAATCGTGAACGAAGGATTGATCGCCATCCGCACGTCCATGCCGCGCGTCACTTCCTCAGGCTTCGCAAAGAAGAACCCGACACTGGTGTGATCCTTCTGGGGGCTGCCGTTGGGGGTGTAGTGCATCTGAAACAGCAACTTCGTCCCCGCCTTGACGTGCGTGGCTGCCCCTTGCGGCCCCGTGGCCGGCGGCGTACCCGGCGCTGCTCCGGCGATCAGACGTACCGAATCGTCGCCGAGCCCTGGATTAATGCCGGTACCTAGCGGACCATTGAGCTTCGCCAGGTCGTTCGAGGCGTCCACGGCGAACACAAAGATATGATGCACAATCGAACGGTTGCCCAGCAGGCATTCGGTTGCCTTGATCCAGCGATCCTCGGTCCACCCCGGATCGACCATGAAATACTCGTATTCCACGGTTCCTTCGGCCGGAACCTCGTAAGGCTTATCGTTCATGTACACGACCTGGTCGGGCTGGCCCAACTGCCAGTTCTCGGGGTAGTCGATCGGCTTGGGAAGATCAGCCGGATTCCCCTCGGGGGCGCCGTTCTTTACCCAGGTGTACAGCGTTTGCTTGTCGGCATCACTCATGCTGCGGTCGTTATGAAACTTGCCGAACGCGGGATCAGCATGCCACGGCGGCATCCGTTGATCGTGTACCACTTCCTCGATCATGTCCGCCCAGCCGGATACCTCTTCGTAGTTCGTCAAAGCAAACGGCGCGATCTGCCCCGGTCGATGACATTCGACGCAATTGGTTTGCAGAATCCGCGCGACCTGATTGCTGTAAGTGACGTCCGATTTGGCATCGGGCTCTCGTACGCGCCCGATCAGGCAGCCCGGCGTGATGCTGTGCGGCTGGCTAACCGTCTTGCCGGCCAGCAGTTCATCCAGCGCGGTCGCCAGGTGACGGTGGCGGACCTTCGCCTGGGCATAGCCCGAGCTGTTACCTAGGCCGTATTGATCGTCGATGCGGCCGGCGTATCGGACGACGCGATCCTTGTCGAGCAAGTACACCTCGGGCGTGCGCAGCGCGCCGAGCTGGTCGGCAATCGTATTGCCAACGTCCTTCAAGATCGGAAACGTCACGCCGTGCGTGCGTGCGTAGTTGGCAATCTCGGCGATCGAGTCCTGACGATTGGAATCGATGCCCAGGAAAGTTACGCCCTGGTCCTTGTATTGCTTGGCGAGTTCTTCCAAGCGCTGACCGTACATTTTGGCCAGCGGGCATTCGGTTCCCAGGAAGGCCACGACCACTGCTTTGCTTCCGGCGAATTCGGCAAGCGACGTCTCGCGTCCGCGGTAATCGCGCGCTTTGAAGTCCTTAACGGTAGTTCCGACGGGCGAGTCCGCGGCAAACGCCGAGGTAGCCACGAACAAAGCCAGGCACGTTAGCAACGAAAGTCGCATCGCCAAATCTCCTGTGAGGGCGTGTAACAGCCGCGCCGGCAAAATAGAAGCCGGCTGCGGTCGCTGATTATCAACTCGTTACCGCCAGCCCGGCCGAAGGGCCGAGCATTGCCACCGGCTAAGATAACTAAAAGCAAAGCCGCTGGCGAGTTCAGAGTTCGTGAAATCGGTCGGGGGGTGAAGCGAACGCATTTCACGGATAAGAGAACTGCTCGCCGGCCGCGCTCGGCAGGTCGGTCGAAATGGGCACATTATCCTGCCGCAACCACCCCACGTATTCGGCCGAGGGAGGGTCCGGCGGATAGTGCGCCGGATAGACCGGATTCGCATAACGCCCGGGCCCTAAGAGCGTTCCGTTCACCAATAACGCCCCCTCGATATCCTGGCGGCGAAAGCATTGCCCGTCCGGCAGGAACCAAGACTGCGTCCCGCAACCGACGAACCGACCGCGCCAATCCCGCTGGACCCGAAATCGCGCCGCCAGGGTACCGTCATCGCGCCGGATTTCTACATCGAGTGGGCGCAGCCACCAGGCCAGTCCGGCGGCCACCAGGGCGACCGCGACGAGCAACGTGCTCAGCCGAAAGTGCCAAGGACGTAATCGAATGGTCAGCCCTTTCCAGAACAATGGGACTCGGCGTCGTTACGGCACGAGAGCTATAATACGCAACGGGCCGCCACTGCCCCCCGAGATTTTCATCGGCAGCGCGACGATCGTGAAGCCGCTGGCAGACAGCGTCTCGAGGTTCGCCACGTTCTCAAAGGCTGGCGTATTGTGCGAACACAGCACGACGTGCGTACTAAAGGTTCGCGACTGCCCACGATCGATGCTGGCCGTATCGATACCGATCGCGCGGATTTTCCGTTGCTCGACGAGCCAACGGGCGGCCTCCGGCGCGACGCCCGGGAAGTGCAGCTTGGCGACGGCCTCTTTCCCTGTTTCGGCCGTGCCTAGATATTGCTCGCGATCCGGCCAGAAACGCGACCAGCCGGTACGCACGAGCACGATCTTGCCGTCGAGCCGAGCGCCTTGTCGTTGTTCCCAATCCTCGAAGTCTGTCACCGTCACGAGATAGTCGCGATCCTTTTGACACATCTCTGCGACATTGACCATCGCACCCGGCCCGACCAACCGCTCGAGCGGAATCGCATCAACCGTCTCGGCATCCTTGAAAAAGTGAATCGGAGCGTCGACGTGCGTCCCACTATGCTCGGCCGTACGAAAGCGGTTGGCACTATAGAACCACCCCCCGTCGGTTCCCCCGAACGGCCCACGTTCCAGATGAAATGGAATTTCCGTCGGCCAATAGACGTTCTTTTCATCGAAGGCGTGCGTCAGGTCCAACGTACGCACGTCCTGGCCCAGCACAACCGCTGAGGCAGGTTTGGCGGTAGGAATATCTTTCGATTCGGCTTGTCGGGGTAGCTGACTTAGATTCAGTACGGCAAGCACAACGCCTCCCACCACACAGGTACCGATCAACTGCCGAAGCATATTCAGGCCTCCGATTTTCAACGATCGCCGTACGCGCGCTGGCAATCACGCCGGGACATGAAGAACAAGAATGCCAGACGAAAAAGTCTACGTCATGCCCAAGGGCGAGGGCATCCCGATGGTATGCGGCGCCGAATGGTTTTACACAACCCGGGTACGCTCTTTGACCGGCAGACTTTTTCCATAGCCGCGCAGTGCCTTCACCCGTGCCTCGATGCGCGACAAGATCTCGGCGTCGGTAGACAAGGGAGAATCCACTGTTGAACGCAACCAGAGCGGCACATCGTCCATGCGATTCATGGTCCCACTCCCACCCAGCCCGGCAGCCGCCGTGCGGAAGGCAACTCGACTGGACGGCAAACCAGACGAGCCGTCCGCATCCAAGCTAATAGCCGGGATCGTTGCCAGGTGGTCCCGCGCTGCGTGCGGCAGCTCGGCGAGCAACTCGCTACCGACCACGAGCGCGGCATCAGGCTCACCGCGAGAAAGCGTCTCGGCGGCCGTGTACTCGCCAGGACCGAAGCGAGGATATCCGCGGGCCTGGTTTACGCCGAAAGGATAGCCCGTCGTCCACAGCAGTACGTCATCCGCGCCCGCTCGATTTCCCCTGCCGCGCATCGGCAAGCAGACGAAGCGGGTGTAGATATTCAAATCCCGGGTCAACGCCATGAGCGCATCGGCGTTGACGTACCGACCGCGAGTCTTCAATAGCCCGTCGCCAAAAAACAGCACGCCAAAATGTGCTGCTTTCATCTGCCGCGCCAAATCCTGCCAGGAAGCGAGAGATACACCGGTGGACCGCTGTACAAAATTCGAATCGAGGTCGATTCCCTGTACCAAAGCACGCAGGATCCAAAGTGCCTCGAAATCGCACGCCGGCTTGATCTGCAGAAACGAGTCCGCAATCTCCGCGGTCCGGGTCCGTGTCACGTCAACCACGACGCAAGTGCGGTCCGCTCGGCCGCGCGGCACGAACATGCCTGCCGCTTCGAGACTGTAGCGCTCAAAATGCCGCGGATGACTTTCGGCAGGATCGCTGCCCCAGAAAATCACCAAGTCGCCGCGATGGCGAACTTCGCCCAGCGTGCAGGTCACCTCGCCGACACCGGCAAACGACGTCCCAGAGACACCATGATAGGCGCTCGTGGCAGTGTCGATGTTCGCACCGATCCAGTCGCCGATGGCCACCGCGGCGCGCTGCGCCTCACTTGTTGCATGGCTCAGTCCGTAAACCAATGGGAATCGCGCCGCGGCCAGGATCCGCGCGGCCTCGTCCACGGCCTGGTCGATGGTAACCGCGCGGCCGGCAATCGTAGCGGGGGGCCAATCGTTGCCATAGTCGCGCAAGAACATCTCGCAGCCCAGATCGCACGCTTCGTTCGCTTCGATAACGCGCGCATCTGCAACGACGACCTCGATGTCGTCACACAGACATCCGCAGGCGGTGCATACCGCATCACGAATAACGTTACGAACGTTCATACAGAGTTACCGATCGCGGTCCTGCAGCACTGTTGCAGCGGAATAAACAACAACTGCCGCAAAAGTTGACTGGTCGACGCCGGATTTACGCAATCAGCGCCTTGACGACCTGCCCATGGACATCCGTCAAACGGAAGTCACGCCCGGCGTAGCGATAGGTCAATTGCTTATGATCGAATCCGAGCAAATGCAGGAGCGTGGCGTGCAGGTCGTGAACATGAACCTTATTTTCCACCGCCTGAAAGCCGAATTCGTCGGTGGCGCCATAGACCTGGCCCCCTTTAACGCCGCCGCCGGCCAACCACATCGAAAAGCCGTAGTGGTTATGGTCGCGGCCGTTCACTTTGCCCGCATTCGCGCCGGCTTGTGGCAGCTCGACCGTGGGCGTACGACCGAATTCTCCGCCCCACACGACGAGCGTTTCATCAAGCAATCCGCGTTGCTTCAAGTCACGCAATAGCGCAGCGATCGCCCGATCGCACTGTCCGGCCAGCTTACGATGATTGACCTCGATATCGTCGTGATTATCCCACGGCTGTCCCGCGCCGTGCCAGCATTGAACAAAACGAACACCGCGTTCGATCAATCGGCGGGCAATCAACAACTGCCGCGCTTGCACCCCTTCGCCATAAGCATCGAGAATATGCCGTGGCTCGCGAGCCACATCAAAGGCGTCGCCCGCCTCCATTTGCATCCGATAGGCCAATTCGAGTGAGTGAATGCGCGATTCCAGCGCCTCGTCCCCCGCGCGGCGCACCAGGTGCCGCCGATTCAATTCTTGAACCAGGTCGAGCTGTCGCCGCTGATCCTCGCGCGAGAGTGCCGTGTTGCGCACGTTCTCGACCAGCTTCTCCAGCTCGGTATGTTGCGTATTGATGTACGTTCCCTGGAACGCACCAGGTAGGAAGGCGGACTGCCAATTCTCGGCATCCTTGATCGGGTATCCGCCCGGACACATGGCGATAAAGCCGGGCAGATTCTGATTCTCTGTTCCCAGGCCATAGGTCGTCCACGAGCCAAAGCTCGGGCGAGGCAAGCGCGACTCGCCGCAGTTCATCAGCATCAGCGACGGTTCATGGTTCGGCACGTCAGCATGCATCGAGCGAATGATCGCCATGTCGTCGACATGCTCGGCCACATGCGAAAACAGCTCGCTAACTTCCAGGCCGCTTTGACCGTATTTCGCAAATTTGAACGGCGAAGGAAATGCGGCGCCCGTCTTGCGCTCGGTGCGCAAGTTCTCCATCGGCAACATTTGGCCAGCGTGCTTCGCTAGCGATGGCTTCGGATCGAACGTGTCGACATGCGAAGGCCCACCGTTGGCAAAAATATGAATCACATGCTTGGCCTTGGCGGCGAAATGCGGCGCACGCGCAATCATCGGGCTCGTCAGTCCACCAGAACCGGTGGCAGTCGCCGCCGCAGAAGTTGGCGCATCCAGCAAACCGGCAAGCCCCAGCATGCCCAGGCCCATGCCCGACCGACGCAGCATCTCACGGCGCGACAGCCCACTATCACCAGCCTGAATCCCGGCCGTGGCACTAAGCTTCTGTTTTTGACCGTGGCGCGCCATCGATTCCTCAATCAACAAACATGAACTCGTTGGATAATAGCAGCGCCTGAGCATATTGCTCCCAAGCCGAGAGCGGCGCGGCCAGATCAACGGCAACCGGCGCGGCAGGGACGGCTGATCCCGAGGACGCCCCGGTTTCTCCCTGCGTCGGAACCGGAGAAAGGCTTGCCACGAACGCTACGCCCAATTGCACTTCATCCGCCTCGGCCAGTCGCGCAAATGCCACCTGATACAAAGTCTGGACCTTGGCTGCCGGTTCGGTGGCCTGCGCCACTTCCGCTCGCCGTGCCAAGTACCGTGCCTGCTCCAGCACAAACGGAGAGTTCATCACGAACAATCCTTGCTGCGGCACCATCGTCGTGGGGCGCTGCGGTGTGCTCACATCCGGGCTGGCAAAATCAAACATTCGAAAGATGCCTGGCAAATCCTGCCGATCCACAAAGGCGTAAATCGAGCGTCGCGTACTGTACGGCTGAGCCCAAATGTCGATCGACCGCCCTTCGAGCGCCGTGTCCAATCGCCCCGACAAGGCCAAGAACGAATCACGCATGGCCTCGAAATCCAGCCGCCGCCGATTGGCGCGCCATAGAAAACGATTCTCGGGATCGTTCGTACGACACTCAGTTCGATCGTCGCTCGCTTGACCATACGTCTGCGACAATACAATCATGCGGTGCAGCCGCTTCAACGACCAGCCCTCGTCCATAAACCACCGAGCGAGGAAGTCGAGTAATTGCGGATGGGTCGGCGGTTCGCTGCGCAGCCCGAAATCCCCGGGGGTGCGCACCAGTGGGGTGCCGAAATGATGCATCCAAACCCGATTGACCATGACCCGCGCGGTCAGGGGGTTATCGGCGCTCGCGATCGCTTGCGCCATCTCCAGCCGACCACTGGCATTAGCAAAAGGTTTGCCCGGCTCGGCTGCCAGGAATTGCACAAACCGGCGCGGCACTTCACGATCCGGGCGAGCCGGATCGCCACGTAGAAAAACGTGCGGCTGATGCGGCGTCGGTTGCTCGGCGAGCACCATCGCGCGCGGCGGCGCCGCCGGCGAGTTGACCTTGATCTCGTCGACGCTCTTGCGAAGCTTGTTCAGCTCGTTTTGCGTTGCGCGATCGAACACGCGCCGCGCCTCGTCCTCCGGTACAGCGGTCGGAGCGCCGTGAGTATACAGTGTCTGCCGCAATTGTTCGGCTGCGTCATCGGGCAGGCGCTCGGCCGGCTTGGCTGACTCGCCGGCGGCCGTGGGCGCCGGTAGTTGCAATACGGCCTGCCACTGCTTTTCGATCTCGCTTAGCACATCGCCGTATGTCCGCGCCACGTCGAGCATCGAATCGGGGGGCGTTCGCTTAGCGAACTCTTCGCGCACCAGTCGATTCACAGACCGGCCTGGTTCATCTCCTTTGGCGAGCCGCTCGACGATGCCACGCGCCCCTTCGTCGAATCGGTCGCGAGGCAAGGCCGCGAATTCGTGCCATAGGGCAAACACCGGCTCGACATCGCTTGAAGTCCGCTCAAGATATTGCTTCCATCGCCGCACGACCGCCGGACGAAGCTCGTCCGGATTGAACGACAGGTCGGCGTCATCCGGCAACGAATCCTTCATCGTGTCGATGACGACCTGGCACAGATAATCCTTGACCCGTGCCCGCAGATCGTTCAGCAATTCGCGATACTTGGTATCCCGGAACGTATTGAACGCCTGCTCGCGTTTTGCTAGCTCCGCGACGAACTGTTGATACGCCTCGCTCTCCCGGGGCTCGCCGATCAGTGGCGGCTCGGCCGGCTCGTTGCTGCTGGCAATGACGCCATACAGCGAATAGTAATCATCGGTTGGCACCGGATCGTATTTGTGGTCGTGACAGCGTGCACAGGTGACCGTCAATCCCATCAGCCCACGCGTCACAACGTCGATTCGGTCATCGATAATGTCATGAATGTTGTTGCTGAAGCGACGCCCGACGGTAAGAAATCCCATCGCGGCCAGGTCGCGCTTATCAGCCACGTCCAATTGATCGGCGGCGAGTTGCTGCAAGATAAACTGATCGTACGGTCGGTCCTCATTCAAGGCGCGAACGACGTAGTCGCGATACGTATACGCGTAGGGATACCGGCGATCCTCGGTAAATACATAACCTTTCGTGTCCGAGTAGCGCGCCACGTCCAGCCAGTGCCGTCCCCAACGCTGACCGTAAGCGGGCGACGCCAGCATCCGGTCGACCACTTTGGCAAAAGCGTCCGGCGCCGCGTCGTTCACGAACTCGTCAACTTCGGCGGCTGTCGGCGGTAACCCCAACAGGTCGAACGAAAGGCGCCGTAAAAGCGTTCGTCGGTCTGCCTGCGGCGAAGGACGCAAACCGTGCTTGTCGAGTTCAGCGAAGACGAACCGATCGATGGGATTCTCATTCCAGGCCGCCTCTTGTGCGTTGGGCAACTCGGGACGTACGACCGGCCGGTAGGCCCAGTGCGTTGCTTTCGCTCGCACAGCCCGCTGGGGCATGGTTTCGACGGTCGCCTGCGGCGCGGCGCTCCCCCACGGTACGCCCATTTTCACCCACGTCGTCAGCAGGACCAGCTCTTTGTCCTCGAGCTTGCCTGCCGGCGGCATCTGCACATTTCCCTCATAGCGGACCGCGTGGATCAGCGAACTTTTATCGGGTTCGCCAGGCACGACCACCGCCGCTGCATCGCTTCCCTTCAAAAGTGCCTCGCGCGAGTCAAGCCGCAAACCCGCCTCTTGCTTGTCCGGCCCGTGGCATTCCAGGCAGCGCGCGACCAGCATCGGCCGGACCTGGCTCTCGAAGAATCTCTCGGCATCGGCCGACGCGACACTTTCCGGGTTCGTCGCGGCGGGTGCGGCCTCGGCGGCGCGCACAACCGCGCGCATCGAAGCCAGGGCAAGTGAACCAAGAAATAGCGCGCGGGCAAGCCGCATCAATCCGTTCCTCTTTCCCCTGGCGCCGCAGGCGGGGCACGCAGCACAGGGTCTTCGTCGCGGGGCAGGGGCCGATTGTGGGGTGGCGTTTCGCAAAGCGGCCACCGGCCGGCGAACCGGCAGCCAGAAAACGCATGCCTGGATTGTAATGTGTTGAGGGGGCGGGTGTCAAAGTTTCGACCGCCGGACAAGCCCCCTCCGGCCGAGCGATTGCGCGAATTAATCGTGCGATCTCACCACAGCACACAGCATCTGGCAAACCTGAGAGGCGGTTATGGCCTCGCGATGTTCGTCGAGGGGCGGAATCGCCCGGGGCTTCTTCTGCTTTGTGCCGATCAGTTCGGCAACGTCAATGTAAGAGAATTGCGAGGTCAGCAGGAATTCTCGGTTTTTGAACGCGAGTGTTGCGGTCCAGCCGTGCGGCGACCTCCGGTAGGAAACCAAGGACCATTCGGCAGGAAGGATTTGCAGCAGATCCTGCAAGTTGTCGTCAATCTCTCGGGCCATTGGTGACTCTGACGATTTGTACGTTTGGGACGCTGCACTACACCATCGGTCGCGCCATTACGCGGGCAAGCCGACGAGCCCGATCGCCGTTGAAACGACCATCCCGCCACGTTCCAAATACCGGCAAGCTCGTACCGACAATTGTCAACGCTAGGGTGCAAACCAACCGGTCGAATATTAGAATCTAAACGCCCGCTGCGGGCCATCAAAACACTGCCGACGCTTTATGAAAGACTTGTAATGGCGAGACCAGGGGCTAATAACAATCGTCGAACGCTTCTTCTCGTTTTGGGAGCCATCATCGTCGCAGTTCTGTTATCCGCAGACAGCGTTCATGCGGCCCCCAAGCAACAACCGCCAAAATACAAAGTTGGGGATCGCGCCGTCTGGGAATTCGCTGGAAAGGAACACCCCGGCACCGTGGAATCGATCGATCGCAACAACGGTTGGATTACGTTGAAGCTCGACGATGGGGAATTCGGGGGCAGCCAGCGAGGCCCGGCCACGAAATTTCGCAAACTGGCGAAGAAGAAGCCGAAGCCTGCCGGCCGCGAAGAAAATCCCTTCGAAACCGTCGAGGAACGCGCGAACAAAGATGGCCCTCGCTCGTGGAGCGACCAGACAGGCAAGTTCAAAATCGAAGCCAGCCTTGTCAAAGTCGAAGACGAAGTCGTCACGCTGCTTCGAAAGGACGGTAAGGAAGTCGAGTTGCCCCTGGGCAAGCTTAGCGAGAAGGACCAGGAGTTCCTACAAAGCGTAACCGCTAATACGGCGGAAGACGGCGGTGTAGATGACGAAGGCTTCGATCGCGTCAACGTGGACGGCAGCCGAGCCCGCCCCCTCGACATCAGTCGCGGTGGAAGTTGGTCCTACGCGCCGGATGTCGCGTCGGCGCGTGCGATTCCCGACACGCGCATCGCGCTGGGGCCGAAGGCGTTCCACGAAAAGCCCTTTCAAGTCTTCGTTTCGCCAGAGAAGGATAAAGGAGTCGTTGTCTGGCTCGATTCGTTTCAGGGAAAGAAAGCACGCGTGCAATCGTGCGATTTAAAGCGCGACCGGGTCGAAAAAACCGCCGAATTCGCGCCAGGCCAGACTCCCATTGCCATTAGCGCCGACATGCGGACGGTCGTAGCGTTCAAAATCGCGGAACGCGAACGCGGCGATCTGTTTCTCTATGATCTGGACGGGCAGAAGCTGAAGCCGCGATTCACCTGGAGCCCCTTCGGGAATGCGGAAAAGAAAGATCAGAACATCCTCGCAGGGCGTTTTATCGATAAGGACCATCTCCTGACCATTAACACCGATGGCAACTATGCGTTGTGGGACCTTTCCGCCAAAGTGAGGCCGATCTGGCAGTCGTTAACGACCGCAAACAAGAAGCCGGCCTTGAGCGCGAACAGCAAGTACCTTGCCACCACCGTCGATGGCGGGATCGTGATCATCGAAACGTTGTCCGGAAAGAAGGCTGGCTTCATCGTCGCTGACGACCGCCAGAACGGGCTTTTGGCTTTCGATCCCGCAGGCCGTCAATTGGTCCTGGTTCTGCATGGCCAGGTGCGAGTGTGGGATTTGACCACTCGCGAGCAGACGTACGATTTCGCCTGCGATTGTCCGGCCTTCGACCAAGTCGTATGGGCCGATGAGAGTACGCTGCTGGTTGATGGCAAAACCGTCATTGACGTTCCGCATCGCGTGAAGACTTGGACCTACACCGGAACGCCCGTGGGATTGTTTGCCGGCGGACGGTATTTGTACGTCGAAGACGACAACAAGAATTGCGTACTGGCAAGCGGAACAGTACCCAATGACGAGGCACGAATGCTCGTCAAGTCGACTAGCGCCGACGAGTTACTGGCAATCAAACCCGGGGATGCAATTGCGCTGGATGTGCAAATGGGGGCTTATCAGCAGTCTCATGACAAGGTCGTCGCAGGGCTGAAGAAATCCTTGGAAGCCAACGGCATGCGCGTCGACGACAACAGCAATATCAAATTGGTAGTGACGGTGAAGCCAGGAGAGGTCAAGCAGATGGTTTCTCGAACCTTGGGCCGTGGAATGGCAACGCAGCAACTCTCGGTGCCGACCCAATTGACTTCGCTCACTTTTCAAATCAATGGCACCCCGGTGTGGAGCGGTGGCGGCGAGATTACCCCGAGACTCGTGCGCTCGAATCAGAACGAAACCGTCGAGGCCGCCATTCAGCGGCAAATCAACGAAAGCATCGCAAACATGGGGAATACAAAGATTCCGAAATACGTCGCGAACCTACCGGCCGACAAGGTTGCTGGAACGTCGAAAGCGCCCTGAGAGTTCGCGCGCCCCACCTGAACGCCCCCCCGTGGAGATTCGCATCAAACCGGGATAAGTCGGCTCCCGATTCAACTCCGCGGCTCGGCCTTAACGCATGCGGGGCGTAATGCGGCAACCAGCGGATCTGCATCCGCGGCGCAGAAGCCAAGATGGCTGTGCCGCCGCCACCCCTCGGCGAATTCGAATTGGCCGGATAGCCGGCCCACATCGCGGCATAGTTCGCGCATCGACGCGATATACGAATCGAGTCCTTGGCTTTCGTCGAGCCACTGCTTCTGGCTGGCGTGCGCGGCGAGCATCTGGCCTTTCGTTTCCAGTTGCGCGCCGATGTCGACGAAAATCTCCGGATGTACCGGCTGCCCGAGCCCATCCCGATTGCCATGGGGCTGGGCGTGATACACCGTCACCGGTTGATCCGTTGTCGATGTCGGGGGATCGACGGCAAAGTTGGGCATCCCGCGAGCGAACGCCGCCGTCACCGCCAACCGACAGGCGTTCGTATGATCCTCCATATAATCGGCCGGCGAGTGTGTCAGAACGATTTCAGGCGACACTTCGCGCAGGATAGCCGCCAGCCGTCCGAGCGTCGGCCGATCGTAAAAGATCTCCAAGTCGTTCGTCAGGCTCTCGTGAAACACCGCCCCGATGATCTGACAGGCTCGCATGGCCTCGTCGCGACGAATGCGCGCCGTGGTCAGGGCGTCGGTCATGCTCGAACCGCAACAGCCGTTGGCGACATTCATGTAATGCAGCTCATATCCAGCCTCGCGCAAATGCAAAAGTGTGCCGGCCATGACGAACTCGATGTCGTCTGGGTGCGCAGCAATCGCGAAAGCTCGTCGAGTCATGCCAGAATCCTTATTCCAATCGCGCATAGCCGGGATCGCCCTCGGGAATCAACCCTCGCCGCTGCCCGCTCCACCAAACCATGACCCGGCCGGCTAATTGTTCATCGGTAATCAGTCCCATGAGCGCGTCGGCTACTTCGTCGAGCGAAGTTAGCACGTCGGGCACGCCTTGTTCTGCTCGCTGCACGGGAGTCAGCGCGTTCCAATACTCCAACACCTCCGGCACCGCGATCCAATCTGGCACCAGGCAATTGACGCGTATATTATCGCTTTCACGCAACCAGCCCAACGTGGTGGTCAGGCGAGTCATCCCGGCCTTGGCGACGTCGTAGGCCGGTGATTTCGAGTGCTTGTGACCGTGGCCGAGCGCAGACGTCGAACCGATGTTGACGATTGCCCCGCCGCCGCGCCGGCGCATGATCGGAATGCAGGATCGCATCACGGCCATCGCCCCCAGCAGATCGATCTCGATTGGTTCGAACCACCAGTCCAGTGGTTCGCTGGCGTGATACGCCGGCGAGGCGTTGTTCACCAGGATGTCGACCCCGCCGAAGCTGGCGACGGCAAAATCCACAAGCGACTGCACTTCGTCGCGCCGGCCAATATCCGCCTGGCAGAACTGAGCGATCCCCCCCGCGGCTTCAATCAGTCGCACGGTTTCCCGGACCCCAGGTTCGTCGACGTCGCAGACCACAACCGCTGCGCCGTCGCGCGCCAGTCGCCGTGCGTAGGCCCGGCCCGATCCAACGCCCCCCGCGCCGGTGACAATCGCGACTTTGCCCTGCACATTCATGCGGTCGCCCTTTGCAAAGGATTGGCGCAACAAATCGCCGTGGCCTGATTGCTAGTGCATCTCGGCGCCGCAGCTGCCGATGCCGGGCCGATAGAAATTGAACTGCACCTGCGGATGATCGGCCAGCAGCGACATCGGCACAGCAGAGTCCGGCACACGCTTCGAAATCATCAACGTCGTCAGCCTTTGACCAAACGGATTGTCGTGGCAGCCGGCATGCCAGATCGAGACTTTCTCGGAACGCCACGTCTCGGCGGGGCCAACCGTAATAGCATGCGTCGGTACGTTGGTCACGACGCCGCCGCCGGATGTGCGCGCGTTTTGAATGATCGTCATCGGGTGTAGTTCGACGATGCGCGTCGACAGTTTTCGATATTCTTCAGGCGTTGGCGGCTGGTCAAGGTAGGCGCCATCACGCCTCGGCGGATCGTTGAAAGCCCAGTGCTTGACCTCGCCTTGGCCCCCCTGCATGACCAGGCACCGCGCCTGGCCGAAACTTGCGACGTATTCCTCGGGCCGTTCGGTGGGAAAGTGCAGATTCTCGCGCGGCATCCGCAACTCGGGACGAATGCGATCGAAACACAGTTCCATATCGGCCCGCGCAAACGAGAGGGGAAACTCCAGCGGCGCGGCACGTCCGTCGACAACCCATTCGTCCATGCCCCAGAAGTGCGCATGCCGCAGATCGAGTTCCAATTCATTCACCAGCCGTGCCACGAGCGGTAACTGTTCGGTCGGCCCGATTGGACCGCAAATACCGGCGGGCTGGCTTTCGGTTGCGGCGCGCCAACTGGTGATGTATTCCAGCGCCTCGGCCAAATAAAAGTCTTCGAGCGTGTCGTAAAAACGAACGGTAAAACCGGGCCGACTCAGGGCGAGCAAATCTTCGGCCGAAAGCCGCGCGGCATCGTCAAGAATTTCGCGGTCGAGCGTCGTGTAGTCCCACCACTCAGAACTGATCTTGCTCAAAGGGCGTGCCGGCATACTTCGAATTCTCGCTCGTCAGGTACGTCACAAGATAGCCCGGCCGATCATCTCTGCCGGGCGGAGAAGCAACGCAATCAATCTCTCCGCAAAGCGATCGCGCGTGCTACTGCGGCTGAGCCACGTCAGCGGCCGGTCCCACCGTCACGGTTGTGCTCTTCGTCAGCGGAAACTGCTTGAGCACCGCGGCGATTTCGTCCGTGGTCACCGCGTCGACCGTGGCGAGATCGTCACGCACCGAGCGGTATTCGTGCCGATGCATCCAATTGGCGCCGACGTTGAACAATCGGCCGCGGGGACGCTCACTGGAGAGAACAACGCGCGAGTTGATTTTGCTTTTGGCCTGATCGAGCTCTTGCTCGGTGACACCGTGCTTTTCGACTTCCCGGTACATGTCGAGCACCGTCTGCAGGTTTTCCGTGGCGCCGTCGGGCGCGCAGCTTAAATAGGTCATGTACATGCCGGTGCCCTGATAGTCGTAATGGCCAATGCTGGCATGTTCGGCCAGGCCAGGGTCGACCAACGTCCAGAACAATCGACTCCCGGAATCGTCCCCCAGGATCGTGGCCAGCAGCTTGGCGGCGAATCGTTCTTTCTGTGTAGCACTTGGGCCATTGGCAAGTTGAATAACGTATTGCTGAGTCACGCCATCCTTGACCACGCGTTCGAAAACACACTTTGCCCCGGCCGGGGCAATATTGCGCGGGGCGGTAGCACGTTCCCAAGCGCCGCAGCTCTGTTCTGCCGATTTCACCAGCGCGTCGAAGTCCACCCGTCCCGAGGCGACGAGCGCAATGTTCGTCGGGCAATACCGCTTCGTGAAATACTCGCGCATCGCGGTCACGGGCAACTGGCCGACGCTCTCGAGCGTCCCCAGCACGCTATGCCCAAGCGGATGATCGCCGAAATGAATTGCCTTGCATCGATCGTCCATGCCGAACGGCGGCTGATCCTGGTACATCTGGATCTCTTCCAGGATGACCTGCTTTTCGGTGGTAAAGTCCGCTTCGCGCAAGGCGGGCCGCATGATGTCGGCCAACAGCTCGAGCGCCTGCCCTTGAAATTCTGGCAATACCGCAGCGTAGTAAACCGTCTTCTCTTCGCTAGTAAAGGCATTGTAGTGGGCCCCCATCTCGTCGAATTCACGGTTGACGTCATCGGCCGAGCGGCGCGCCGTTCCTTTGAACAACATGTGTTCCAGAAAGTGGCTGACACCGGCCACGTCGGCCGATTCGTCGCGCGCGCCGGTCTTCACGAAGAAGCCCAGCGCCAGCGAGTGCGCGCGATCGTTGCACTCAGCGACCACTTCCAATCCATTGGGCAGCACATGCTCACGAAACTCCAACGGGCACCTCCAGGGGTTTTGGTCCCAGCGTAACGATCGTGAAATCCTGCGGCGGATGCTCTGACAAGAAGGCGTTGATGCTGTCTCGCGATAAGCCATCGACCAGGGCCGCCACCTCGTCGAGTGTCCGCACCCGGCCCAGGTAGTACCAATCGCGGGCGATCGCGGCGCTGCGTGCCGAGGTCGATTCCTGCTGCATAACCAGCCCGCTTTTGATGCGCGCCTTCAACCGGGACAACTCTTCGGTCTCGATTCCCTTACTCAGCCGGATCAATTCCCCGAGCGTGACGTCTAGCGTTTCCTGGGCGCGCTCGGCGCTCGTGCCGGCATAACAAAGCACGGCGGCCCGATCGCGCAGCGACTGGTGCGAAGCATAAACGCTGTAGCACAAACCTCGCTTCTCGCGAACCTCGGTGAACAGCCGGCAACTCATGCCGCCGGACAGCACGCCCACCGACCCCCAGGCCTGAAAGTAATCAGGGTCGCGGTAAGGGACGCTGCTGTACGCGATACCGATTTGCGTTTGATTCGATTCCTGCTCCAAGTGTTCGATCCGTGTGCCGGATTTACCGAGCGTGGGCTCCGTGGCTGGCTGCTCGGACCAATCTTCGTAAAGCCCGGCGATATGGTCGCGAACGGCGTTCCAGTCGAACCGGCCGGCCACACTGATGATCGCTCCATTGGGGCGATAGTGGCGCTTGACGTGCTCTTTGATCTGCGTCAACTCGATCGCCTCGACCGATTCTTCACGCCCTTGGCTGGGGCGCCCCCAGGGCGAAGGGAAGTGGCGTCGCCGTAATTCGAGCATCACCTTCTGCGCCGGGTCATCTTCGATCGAACTCAGTTCATGCAGCACCACGGCCCGCGAAGCCGAGACCTGATCGGCCGGTAGTCGAGGCCGTCGCAGCACGTCCGCATAGATCGAAAGCGCCGGAAAAAGATTGCGCGCGAGCGTCGCGCCGCTGAATCCGGTATGGGCGTCGGACACATTGGCATCACGTTCGACGCCCAAATTATCCAGATCCGTGACGAACTGCCGGCTGTCGCGGTCGCCAGCCCCGCGCAATGCCAGTTCGCAGCTCATGGTACTCAGGCCGGCGTACTCTTCCGGTTCATAGGCCGTCCCGGCGGGTACACGTATCGAAAAGGCGGCCGACTCGACCCCCTCCATCGGCTCGCCGAGCAGAACCAGTCCGTTTTTCAGGGTGTGCGTCAGTATCGGCTCGCTCACGCGCTATTTCTCCGTCAATGACGCTTGCGCGCCCGGCCGTCCGAGTGAAGTGAATACGCCGACCGCAAATAAAAATGCAGCGAGCGGTAGAGCCCTCGAAATCCCCAGCAAGAAGCTAGAGCCTAGCCGTACCCAACGAGAATGGCAACCGTACTGGCCCCGCGCGCGCTGACGAACTATCGCGCGCCGACCGACGGGCTTTCGACGGCTTTATAGACGGTCCGCGCCTTGTGAAATCCGATGCGCCGGTAGAGCCGAATCGCACCATCGTTTTGCGCCGTCACTTCGAGATACGCGCGCCTCAGTCCCGCCGCGCGAAATCCGGCCAGAGCGGCCAGCATTAACGCTCGCCCGAGTCCCTGGCTGCGATGCTCCGGTGTGATGCCAAGATTCTGAATCGCCCCCAGGCCCGATCGGTCGCGAATCCCTTGGATCGTTCCGCAATACTCCAGCGGTTGATCAAATCCATCGGTGGCCGCGAGCCACGTCGCGCCGGGAAGAAATCCATCCTTCAAGCTGATTTCGCGCATTAGCCGCTGACAGCCGTCATGCTCACCCAGGCAGGGAAAGACGTTGGCGTCGATGCCGTTGCGGAAGCTTAGAAACTTCGCCTCGGCATGGGCCGACAGCAGATCGCTGCGCCAGGGAACGAGTCGATATCCCAACGCCACTTCAGGCGCAGGCAGGTCCCGGTCGAGATCAATCTCCATCCGGAAACGCTTGAAATAGGTCAGTCCCAACATGGGGCTAGCCCCTGCGGCGTTCGACTTCCAGGATCGCACAACACCCGCCCGCTCCAGACATCGTATCCCTGGATCGCAGACCGGTCAAATTCTCGCAACTCGTTGGTATCGCTCTTGATGCACTGCGCCTGATCATCTACGAAATTCCAGCCCGCGACAAATAGCATCATCGGCTCGTTGCTGATCGCACTCGGCACTTACCCGTCGCCACCCCGGACAACCGGCATACCAGAGGAAATGCGATCCTTCCGCAGGACAAGGAAAGTCGACTCCGCCCGAATTCATTTTTTGATTAATCAAAATTTTATTTTTCTCCCATTGAATAAAACGGTTCTTCACCGCATAATTCCCTGGCGAATCCATGGTCCACGATGCAAGCGATCGTGCGAATCGTAGGGAGCTTTTGTGACGCGTCTCATCATCGTCGTTCTCACGCTGTGCATGCTGGCAACTTCCGGGTGTACGGATTTTGCCGACTTCGGAACGGATGATCAGCGAATTCGCGTCGTCTGCACCACCGGCCAAGTGGGAGATATGATCGCCCACCTCGGCGGCGAGCATGTCGAGGTGCGCACCTTGATGGGGCCAGGGGTCGATCCGCATCTCTATAAGGCGACCCCGGGCGATATTCGCTTGCTGAAGCGGGCCACGGTCATTTTCTATAGCGGGTTGCACCTGGAAGGACGATTGGCCGACGTGCTCGAGAAATTCTCGGAGCGCAAACCCACGTTCGCCGTCAGTGACGAGATCCGCGAATATTCACCCGACCGGCTCAGGCGGGCCCCGGAATTCGCTGCCAGCTACGATCCGCACCTTTGGTTCGATGTTGGTTTGTGGGCCGATTGTGCGGACTACGCGGCGCGAAAACTGATCGAGGTCGATCCCGCCCATGCGGACGACTATCGCCGCCATGCCGATGCGTACATCGCCGATTTGCGTGCCTTAGATCAGCAGATACGTCGCCGGCTGGCCGAAATCCCGGCCGAGCGGCGCGTGCTCGTCACGGCGCATGACGCATTTGGTTATTTCGGCCGCGCCTACGACGTTGAAGTACACGGCCTGCAAGGGATCAGCACTGCCGACGAGGCCGATTTAGGAGCCATCAACGAGTTGGTACAGATGCTCGTCGCGCGCCACGTCAAAGCAGTATTCATCGAAACCAGTGTGCCTTCGAAAAACATCCGCAGCCTGATTCAGGGATGCGACGCGGCCGGCCACGAGTTGGCATTGGGAGGGGAGTTGTATTCGGACGCCATGGGCCCGGCCGGAACGCCCGAGGGAAGCTATATCGGCATGATCCAATACAACGTCGATCAGATCGTCGGGGCCTTACGATGAAACGAGATGCCGAGGAAAACGCCGCGTCTCCCAGAATCGCTCATGTGCCACTGACGGACACTGCGTCCACCGTCCCACCGTTGGAAGTGCATGACATGACGGTCGCCTATCACCGCAAACCGGTGTTATGGGACATTGACCTGGTCGCCCCTGAGGGACAATTGATCGGCATCATTGGGCCCAATGGAGCAGGAAAAAGCACGTTCATCAAAGCCGTGCTGGGTCTGACCCCTTTGGCAAGCGGGAAGGTGCGCATCTACGGACGTCCCTATGCCCAACAGCGTCATCTGGTCGGATACGTACCGCAACGAGAAACCGTCGACTGGGACTTTCCCGTAACCGCGCTCGATGTGGTGATGATGGGAACCTATGGCCGATTGGGATGGTTTCGTCGACCGGGTGCCGCCGAACGGCGCGTCGCGCTGGAATGCCTGGATCAAGTCGGCATGGCCGGCCTGGCGGATCGTCAGATCCAACAGCTTTCTGGTGGACAGCAACAGCGCATCTTTTTGGCGCGAGCGCTTGCCCAAGATGCGCAGATCTATTTCATGGATGAGCCCTTTGCAGGCGTGGACGCCTCGACCGAACAGGCCATCGTCGCGCTTTTGCAAACGTTGCGCAATAGCGGCAAGACCGTATTCGTCGTACACCACGAGTTGCAAACGGTACGCAACTACTTCGACTTCGTCATTCTGCTCAATTTGCGTCTGGTGGCGGCAGGCCCGACAGCGACGACTTTTACGAAGCAGAATCTGCAGCAGACGTATGGCGGTCGCCTCACGATCCTGGACGAAGCCGCCGAGGCCGTGCGCTTGGGAGAACGGCCGCGGTGATGGCACTCTCGAACACGCTGTTGGTCATGCTCGGCACATCGTTGCTGGGCGCCATTGCCGCGATCGTCGGGAGCTTCGCTGTGCTACGCCGCCGGGCATTGGTCGGTGACTTGCTCGCGCATGCGGCGCTACCCGGATTGTGTGCGGCATTTCTGCTGATCGGATATCAGCCGCTCGCCCGTCGGCTTTTCGGTACATCGTCCGAAGCCGGAAACTGGCAGTTCAGCCTCATGCTGTCCGGCGCCTTTGTCACTGGATTGATGGGCGTTGCTTTGGTGACACTCGTCTGCCGTTACACCCGCACCAAGGAAGATGCCGCGATCGGCATCGTATTGAGCACTTTTTTTGGCGCGGGAGTCGTGCTATCGAGTGTCATTCAAAATCTCCCCACCGCCAGCAGCAAGGCGGGCCTGCAGACCTATATCTACGGCCAGGCGGCCGGCATGACGCGCGAGGACGTGTGGTTCATAGCTGTGGTCTCGGCCGCCTGCCTGATATTGGTCGCGCTGTTGTACAAGGAGTTTCAGGTTTTCAGCTTCGACCCTGGATTCGCTCGCGCGCAAGGCTGGCCGACGCTAGCCCTCGATATGGCCATGATGGGCGTGCTGGCCCTGGTGACGGTCGTCGGCCTGCCGACCGTCGGCGTCGTGTTGATGGCGGCGATGCTGATTATCCCGGGAGCCGCGGCGCGCTTTTGGACAAACCGGCTGGGGACCATGTTGCTGATCGCCGGTTTGATCGGCGCGGCTTCTGGAATCGGGGGAACCCTGATTTCAGCCGGCATGTTGGAAGGGCTCTTGGGATTCGATCCACTCGCCTTTGGGCATAACACGCGTAACCTGCCCACCGGACCGGTGATCGTGCTTTGCGGCACCGCGTTGTTCGTAATCTCGATGCTGTTCGCGCCGCAACGGGGTGCAATCGCTCGCCTGGCGCGAATCGTCGGAGTCCGCAGCCGCATCGGCCGCGAGAACCTGCTTCGCTCACTGTATGAGCTGTCGGAATCGGCGCTGCCGGACCGCCCGTCGATTGGCTGGCAGCAACTCGTCGAAGAGCGCTCCTGGACGGCCGCGAGCGTTCACCGTTTGGCGCGATGGGGAAAAAATGCCGGCCTGATCGAATACACGCCCGCAGGCGCCCGACTAACCAGCGCCGGTCAAGCGCAGGCCGAGCGATTCGTGCGTGCGCACCGTTTGTGGGAGATGTTTTTGATCTCCGGTGCGGACATAGCACCCGATCACGTCGACCGCGATGCCGATTCCATCGAGCACTTCCTGACGCCGCAAATGGTCGAAAGTCTGGAGGCCCAACTAGCAGCCGCTGGCAAGTTACAAACAACGCCGGGGACCGTGCCCGTCTCACCGCATGATCTTCCCGGCGCCGCCGACCCACGCTCCCCGGCACAGGAGCGCACGGGTGGTTAGCTGGTTTCACACGCTCGACGCGCAGGTGCAGGATGCCCTCCTGGTCATCGGCATTGCGTCGCTCACTAACGTGGCCTGCGCCCTCTTGGGCTGCTATCTGGTGCTGCGCCGGATGAGTTTGCTCGGTGATGCGCTATCGCACGCCGTCTTGCCGGGCCTGGTCGTGGCTTTTATTGCGGCCGGCAGCTTGAACATTGTGTATATGTTTGCCGGCGCGCTGGCCGTGGGCCTACTGACGACGTTTTTGACGCAGACCATTCATCGCCAAGGAAACGTATCGGCCGACGCGTCGATCGGCGTGGTCTTCACCTCGTTGTTCGCACTGGGCGTAATCCTCATCAAGCGATATGGCCAGGGTGTCGACCTCGATCCGGATTGCGTCCTGTACGGGCAGATCGACCTCGTCGAGTTCTACACGGTTCCTTTGTGGGGCTACGAAGTGCCTCGCGCCCTGGTTTCGATCCTGCCAGTTCTCCTATTGAACATCGCCGTCATCGTCGTGCTTTGGAAAGAGTTGAAAATCAGCTCGTTCGATCCCGCGCTCGCCACGACAATGGGCATCAACGCCGAGCGGCTCTTCTACTTGCTAATGGCGCTCGTGGCCCTGACGACCGTGGCCTCGTTCGAACAGGTTGGTTCGATCCTCGTGATCGCCATGCTGATCGTGCCCGGCGCAACGGCCCACTTGCTCACCGATCGTTTGAAAACCATGATGCTCCTCGCGTCACTCGTGGCAGTCGTGTCGGCCGTGCTGGGGTACTTCCTTTCGATCGCCTGGAACGTCTCGGCCGCTGGCCCAATGGCGGTCGTCGCAGGGGGCTGCTACTTCACGGCGGCGGTCGCCTCGCCACGATACGGAATCCTGGCTGCGTTTCTGCGCAATTTGCAGATATCTTTGCGCATCGCGCGCGAAGATTTGCTCGCCATGCTCTATCGGCTGGAAGAACTGCACGTCCAGCGCCGCCTCAGCCCGCACGAGGCCGCCAAAGCCATTGGCGCAGGCATGCTGGGCGATGCCGGCCTGTGGTCTCTGCTGAGACGGCGCGACGTGGCCCGAATCGAAGGCAAGCTGGAACTGACCGATCGCGGTCGGCAGCGCGCGGCCGAATTGGTGCGCTCACACCGCCTGTGGGAGGCTTACCTGGTCGAGCATCTCGGCCTGCCGCCGGACCATGTCCACGATCCGGCCGAACGAATGGAGCACTTCATCGACTCCCGTCTGCAGGAGCAGATCGTGGCCGATCTCAGTGATGCGCAAAAGGACCCTCACGGCCGCGAAATACCGGGGGGCTAGCGGCGGTCCAAAGCCACGCCCTATGCTGCCAGCCAATTGAGCGCTCACGGCAGCGTTCGCCACCCCCTCTCGCAGACCCTGCGTTGCATTGGCCGCAACGCCGCCCGCCAGGAAGTACTGTAACTATTCTTGATTTTGTCTTTGAGAGGCTGCGCGAGTCAGGCGTCTAATTCAAGAGACGAGCGCCCCAATAGCGCGAGGGAGCAACAAGAGGCGACTCGTGGCGGACTCCTCCGAGCTTGACCGACTGGCTCAGGAGCATATGCCGGCAGCACTACGGTTTGCCGTGCGCCTGACGGCAGATCGGGAGGCCGCTGAGGATCTGGTTCAAGATGCCTTGCTGCGTGTGGCACGCGGCTGGCAGAAGTTTCGCGGTGACTCCACGTTTCGTACCTGGTTCTTTCGCGTCTTGACTGAACTACTACCGGCTGGAAGCCGGTAGGTTGAAGGAGAATCGTGAACTCCGGACTGGAAGTCCTCCGCTCACGATTTGGTAATGCGGAAATTATCGCCGCCGTCGTCCGGCTCGGTGCCGTCCTGTTGGCGGATGTATTCTTGAATCACCTCGTCTGTCACGTTGCCGCTGGACGCCACAAAGTAGCCGCGGGCCCACAAATGCCGTCCCCAGAACGCCTTTTGCAAGTGCCGGAACTCCATCAGCAGCTTGCGGGAGCTTTTACCTTTGATGTACTGCATTATCTTGCTCGGCGACACGTTCGGCGGGCAAGACAATAGCACATGCACATGATCGCGAGACACCGATCCTTCCAGGATCTCTAGCTCGTTGGTACGACAGATCTCTCGCACTAATTCGCGGAGTCGAACACCCACCGCATCGACCAGAAGAGGTTTGCGATACTTCGTGATCCACACGAAATGGTACTTCAGGTCGAAGCGACTATGCGAACCAGTCCGGTACTTTTCCATCACCCGATCATAGCAAACCGAAAAACCTCAAGGGTTCGCCTGACGGCGAGGGATTTAGACCCATCGCATGGACATTAAAAGCTGAACTACCTCCTGCGACTTTTGGTCTCTCGAATAATCGTCCGTGCCGAAGGCGACGATGATTCCGTGATGCCAAAGGAGTGCGCCACGGGGCATCTCGGCGACGTGTCGCGTTAGGTAGTTTGCCACACGGATTGCTTCAGCATCCCAGTCAATTTCAAGCACGTCTAATTATCTCTTTGAACCCACTCGATGGAGTTACGTCGCGCCGCTCTGAATCATCATCTCAAAGTCGATCACCTCTTCCAAGAACCGGGTTCGCACTCGCTCGCCGATGCCGGCAAATCGTGCAAACTTGCTTACGCGAGGAAGAATGGGAAGACACAGATCAAGAGTTTTTCACCGTCATTTCCAAGAGAATACCCCTAGGAGGGGTTAATCGTTCCATTACCGACCGAGGCCCCTTCGAAGGGGGGAACCCGCTCAGGAAACGCCCTCCTTACGTAGTTGGACCGTTGTCCCATCGGCTCATGATCTAACTTATCCATGCCGTACCAGGGGCCGTCATCCGTCTCAAATAACGGTGGTATTTCGGGAGTACCAGCTTACGTATGACTTGATGACACAGCCGAGGGAGCAAACGCGGTGTGAGGTAAAGAGGCGCGACAGACCTCCCCGACGCCACTTTCGCGGCCGGCGTCATTTGCTAAGCTGAGACCCGATGCAAAGTCATTTCTACCGATCAATAATCACGACGTTAGCCGGGTTCTTGGACGGCAGCGCCCAGACCCAGAAAAACCGAAAATGCAACAACTTACCCCCGAAGGGCAACGCATTGCGAATGACTTGGCCCAGCGGTATGGCTTTAGCGTCGATGCGGTCACTCACATGCTGTTCGCCGTCCTCAACGGCAATGGACGAATGGCCCAGTTCAGCCATCCTGAATTCGGCGGCTCGGGCCAATGGATGCAGGGTGGCATGCTTATGCTTGGCGACATGTTCAACTACTCACTCAAGGGTCGCGTTGACGGCCTGTGCTATGACATCTCCAACATCCTTGCCAATCAACCCGGCTTGCTGCAGTCAGGTAGTTTCCAGTCCCAAAGCCAGAGTGGCAGCGGACACCAAAACCAAACGAGCGGTGCATCTTTAGGCAATTCCAGCCTGTTCGTTCCCGATCCGAATGACAACTGGTGGCCCTCTGAGTTCGGCTCGCCAAACGCAACCGGCGTACAGAACAACGTTCGGTACGCCTACTTTGCTGTCGCGCGGCGCCTGGCGGTCAAAACGGGTGGCGATGTTTGGGTCTACGACACGCTCGATCACCAGATTGGCGGTTTTTCTCAGCAGCAAGGCCAAGGCGGTTCGATCGCCTTCAGTAGCCAATACGGCACGGTGAACTTGGGAAGCCTGCCGGTTGTATTGCGCAATGGTCAGTCAACCCAGTCAATGCCGGCAGCACAGGCAATGCCGACCACGCAGCCGCTTGTGCAGGGTTCGGTCCCGGCAGCAGCGCAAAGCGTGGGTTCAATGTCTCACTCCGGCATCCTGGATGCCATTGAACGCCTGGGCGAGTTGAAGGCGAAAGGTTTTATAACGGACGAAGATTTTACGACAAAAAAAGTGGAGCTGCTGGGACGGCTTTAATTTTGGCCGACCCGCTCGCCCGCTAGTGCTCGTCAATTGGCGAACGGGTGACAGCGACTAGGACTGATTGGCTGGCAGCGGGGCGGCTCGGGCTCCGATGGAAAGCATACCTGTTGGCACTGCACGGCGTGTCGATTTCTTTTGGTGCTTCTACCAGGTATGGGATGACTTTCTGACGCGCGCACTGCATCATCAAACGTTGGTTTTATGAGTGCCGCGATTCGTACGCGATGCTGGGAATCACGCCCCCTTCCGTTGCCTGAAGTACGCTGGGGAGTCTCCCCGCAGTTCTTGCAAGGCTCCATCCCTTGGATTCGGGGATAAGCGTGAGTTTCGATCGTTCGCGAAGACCGCGCCCCCATCCAATCGGCGGCTAAGCTGAAACCGAGGGCATTTAATGGGCTTATCCTAGCGACCCGCAATCACGATTGCAGCTTGAGCATCGGCTCATCTGCCCTTCTGCAACGGCACGCATCACGCGCCAGCATGTGCCGCAAGGAGTTCAACCAGTTCGTCGTCGACGGCAGGCTCAGTCGTTCCTGCGAGTTGATAATTCCATCTCCATTGCCGTCGCCCGGCAACACGTTGAACACAAAGTTGAAGTCACCTCCCGCCGTGCCGTTTCCGGACGGGTAGTTACTTGTGCCATTGGTCCAGTCGCCGTCGAGTGATTTCGCGATCAAACGGTTGGGTAAAGATTCAAAGTCCTATAGATATATGTTCGGGTCAGGATAGCTGCTCAGCGTTCGGAAATATTCGTGCGTAGTTTTCGATGGCCGCAGCCCGTTCAGGGCGGAGTAACAGAAACACTGCTGAAAATGATTCGTTTTTCCGCGACGTAATTGGCGGGTACCGCAAAGTTCCTGATTGACAGTTCTCGACAGGTCTCATTCAATATTGCGAGTATCTAAATCTGCAAAACAGTACGGTCTCGTCCGATCAGGTCCTAGCTTCTCACGCGTAGCCGACGAGCGCACAATCGCCTTGCACGTTTTGGTTTTTTCACCTTCGCCTCTGTCATAATCATTTGCCGCTATGTCAAACGATAATCCGAATACCGAGCGTAAGGCGCTGAGCATTAACCTAGACCTGCGCCGCTACGGCACCTTTGCCGAGATCGGCGCTGGACAGGAGGTGGTGCGGTGGTTCTTTCGCGTCGGCGGTGCTGCAGGCACGATCGCCAAGAGTATGTCCGCCTACGACATGGCCGTAAGTGATGCGGTGTATGGCGAATGCGAGAGGTATGTATGCCGGCAGCGGCTGGAATCGATGCTCGACCATGAACACGAGCTGAACCTTAGCCGATTGCGCGAGAGCCGAGGTGACACGACCTCCTTCTTTGCATTTGCTGATACGGTTTCGGCGAGAAACTTCAAGGGCACTAATGAATGCCATGGCTGGATGGGTGTCCGCTTCCAGGCGCATCCGCGCGACCAGGACAGTCAAATCATCCTCCATGTACGGATGCTTGACACCGAAAATGCTCTGCAGCAGGAAGCGCTGGGAATAGTAGGCGTGAATCTCATCTACGGTGCCTTCTGTCTCAATCACGAGCCCGACAAACTTGTCGAGTCGCTGCTCGACGACCTCAGCACGAGACGCATCGAAATCGACATGATCGAATTTTCGGGCATTGCCTTCCGGCAGGTCGATAACCGGGTAATGAGCTTGCGACTCGTGCAATTGGGCCTTAGCAATGCGGCCATGTTTTCGGCCACGGGCGAAGTGCTGCAACCATCTGAAGTGCTGTACAAGAAGCCGATCCTTGTCGAACGCGGAAGTTTCCGTCCGGTAACGCACGTCAACGTCGATATGCTTCGCTCGGCTCACGAAAAGTTTTCGCGCGAGCCCGAAGTGGAGGGAAAGCCCGTCGTGTCGCTGATGGAAATCACGATGCACAACCTGCAGGCTGCCAGCGGGCAGACGAGCGGCACAATCGACCTGCGCGACTTTCTAGCCCGCGCCGATATGCTGGCCTCCTGCGGCAAAACGGTGCTTATTTCCGATTACTTCGAGTACTACCGCTTAGCAGCGTATCTAGCCCGTTACACGAAGGAGAAGATCGGTATCACTATGGGGGCCGGCAGTCTTTGCGACCTGTTTGACGAGAAGTATTACGCGCGGCTAGACGGCGGAATTCTCGAATCGTTTGGACGCTTATTCAAGAATGATCTCAAGCTGTATATCTACCCGCTAATGGACCGGCAAACAGGAGCTCTGACAACTGTCGACAACTTAAAGGTGGCCCCGGAGCTGCGCAACCTGTTCGAGTATTTGGTTCAGCGCGGATGCATCGAGCAATTGGGGAATTACAATCCTGAATACCTGTCGATTTTTTCGCGCGATGTTATTGCTCAGATCAAAGCCGGCGATCCCTCATGGAGTGACCACGTGCCCAACGAAGTCGCTGAAGTAATACGACTCCACGGCTTCTTTGGCTACCGGCGACCAATCCCCGCCAAAGAGCTGACCGGCCTTTGACGGGATATGAAGTCCAATCAAACCCATCATTGACAACCAAGATGCCCGAGCTGCAACTCAATCGTTGTCGAGCCGCGGTTATCCGAGCGTAACCAACGCGCTGCATATTTTGCTCGCCGGTCGCGCGCTGCCAGCCCATCTCTGTTTCCGTCGACGCGCCGCCCTTCACCATTTCACGCCTTGTCGGCTCGTCGCGATGCTGCGATCAGAATTTACTAGACATTTGCACCGAGGTGCTTGATACTCCCTTCTGGCCAACGCTATTGGCGCCGGCGGAGCGACGGTACGGGCCGTTCCAAACCGTGACAATAGAGCCTGGTGAGTAGCACATGTGGTCACCCAAGCGGTCTGCGTCGCGCCCACTGAGTGTACGCGCGCATGTCACTCCCGCCCCTCAATCCGAGGCCGCCAGCCCCCAACGACAAAAGACCGACGCATCCGGCGGCATCGCAATTGACCCGCCGCGCCATCAGACATTTTGGCTGTGGGTGATGTGCCTGACGGGTGTCGATTATTTCAGCACGCTGGCCTATCAGCCGTCGATCGCGTTCGAGGCGGCTGGGCTGTTGGCGCCCTTGACCACCATCGTGCTCGTGGTGGTGACACTCTTTGGTGCGCTGCCAGTATACGCGCACGTGGCTTCATGCTCGCCCAACGGACAAGGATCGATCGCCGTCCTGGAACGATTGATGCATGGCTGGACAGGCAAGGCCATTGTGCTGGCGCTATTGGGATTCGCCGCAACCGACTTCGTCATCACCAAGACACTTTCGGCAGCCGACGCCGCCGTACACTTGATGGACAATCCCATCTGGCAGAACGCTCCGTCGTTCATCCGTGAAATGACCGAAGTTCAGCAGCGCAACTGGCTGACCATGACGTTACTAGTTATCCTGGGCGCCACGTTCATACGTGGATTCAAGGAGGCAATTGGCCTGGCCGTAGTCATTGTCGGCGGCTATTTGATTTTGAACGTGCTGGTTATCGGCAGCGGTTTAACACACCTTTTTGCCCACCCCGAGTACTTGCACGACTGGTACTCAAACGTCGTTGCGGGAAATTGGTATTTGGAGAATAGCCCGCTCACGGGTAAAGGCGGGTGGACCATCTTGGCCATCAGCTTGCTACTGTTCCCCAAGTTAGCGCTGGGGTTAAGCGGCTTCGAGACCGGGGTGGCCGTCATGCCCTTGATTATCGGCCATCCCGATGACACCACTGAAAACCCGCGCGGCCGGATTCGCAACACGCGCAAGCTTCTGATCACAGCAGCCGTGATCATGTCGATCTATTTACTAGCCTCGTCTCTGGTTAGCACTACACTCATTCCGCCCGACGCATTGCGCAAGAATGGGCCGGCTGCGGATCGCGCGCTGGCCTACCTAGCGCACGGCGAAGGGCCAGCCGTGATCAATTCAATGTTCGGCGAAACTTTCGGAACGATCTACGACTTGAGCACGGTTCTGATTCTGAGTTTTGCCGGCCTCAGCGCAATGGCAGGGCTATTGAATCTGGTACCTCAATACTTGCCACGATACGGCATGGCGCCCGAGTGGTCGCGAGTGGTGCTTCCGCTCGTCGTATTGTTTACGGCAATCAATCTGTTCGTCACTTGGATGTTCGAGGCCGACGTCGGGGCCCAAGGGGGCGCCTATGCCACTGGCGTGTTAGTATTGATTTCGAGCGCTTGCCTGGCGACGGTAATCGATTTGTATCGCCAGCGTACCGGGCACTGGGTGACGCGGACGCCTTGGATTTTTGTGTTCATTACGCTGGTGTTTTTTTTCACAACCGCGGCCAATATGATCGAGCGGCCCGACGGCATCAAGATCG